>WRJP01000042.1 GCA_009778535.1 Propionibacteriaceae bacterium
GAAGCAGCATTTGGTATAGACGCGACGACCTTCCCTGGCTAGTCACCTTTAAATCGCGGGGATCTGGTCCAAGTAGAAGTTAAACAAGAACGTGACTTTCGAGTTATGGATCCTGCGACACTGCTACGCAGTGCGACAGGATGACAAATAAGGAGGTGTGTTCTTTATTGTCATGGAGCGGCTGCAACTCGCATCCATCGACTTTCCCTCGTGGTAAATCCTTGTGAGATGGTTGGAGAAGGGGTTGAAACGTGACAGGTCGTACCGCCCCGTGTCACGTGTCACTGCTATCACGTTGATAAATCAGGACGGTAAAATGAGGGCATGTGCGCAGAACTGGTATCGGGTTTAGGGATGGAATATCCGCTGGTCTATACCGACGAGTTTGGGACTGTCAAAACCTCGTGTCACAGCGATGGTCACGGTTTCATGTTCCAACTGCGTGGTCGTACGTTTCGTGGACAGTCTTTCGACTGCCTGTATGTCGACGGCTGCGAGATGGCCGACCTGCCACCACAGGAGTTCTCCGTCAAAAAGATCTGGAGCGAGCACAACAATTGCTACGATGGCGATCTCGAAGGCAAGTTCACCATCACCTTGCCTCTAAGAATCCTTGGGGCAACAGAACCAGCGGGGAAGCTCATGTTGAGTTTCGACCACCGCAACAACTACGTCGTTGATGGGATTCTTACACTCGACGGTGTCACTTACACGCAAACTTCCCAAGCCGGATATGGTTATGTAGAAGACGTCCTGATCGGCTTGGAATGTCAACTTCCAGCAGGTGTGCTTCTTGCCTGCTGCTTGACTTGTCGCTGGTCACATTTCCATCCTTTAGGCTACGGCTGCATTGGCTACCTAGGTTGCTTAGTGGACTGGCCGAGTGCTGCCACCATATCAAGCGACACCGATGTTGAATGGGCTTGGCACTACGCCCAAGAACAAAACCAGTTCCAATACGCACAAGAAACCTGGCAGTGTCCACGATTCCAACTCGTTCAACCAGGCGAGTTCGGCTACCTAGATTATGCCTACCACCGCTTTGACCCGAAACATCCGCGCTCACCAACACGCAGCAACCCCTGATTCTTTTTGTCATTTCGTGTAATGGATCCTGCGATTTACACGCAGGAAGACTACTTAAGGGTTAGTGAAACAAGAATAAATCACTTCGTGCAAAGCGTCTGTGCTGCGGACTGCGCATAGTCGCAGCGTCGCAGTACGCAGGAAGACTATTAAGGGGTTAATCCTCGTAGTCGATATCGACAACGCCGCGGCGAATCATGCCCACGGCTTCGCGCGCGGTGGCTCGCAAGTCAGAGCTAGCATCAGCGATTTGACCCAGTGCGTCGATCACCTGCCGGGCGTTTCGCACAAAATCTCCGGCGGTGAGTTCACTGTCTTCCAGCACTTCGCCCAAAGGTCTACCGCAAGCCCAGTCAAAGACGACCTCGGCAAAACCTATATCGGGTTCCGGCGGGGTAGGCAGTCTATTTTCGCGCTCAAGTAGGCTGATTTCACGCCAAATACTACGCAGCCCAGCTTGCGCTTTCTCACTGGCGCGATCTGGCATCCGCTGTTGCACCCGTTTTTCTTTGCGGGCTTCATAAACGGCAGTTGAAACCACCGCCGCCAGTTGCGGCGGGGTTAAACCTGCGAGCAATCCAGCTCGGATAGCCTCCACAATTACCAAATCAAGTTCGGAATGCACCCTTGAAAGCATTCTGCCTAGATCAGTAACTTCGTTTCCGCCCGAGCTCAGATAACCTAACGATTCCAACACCGTACAGATTCGCTCGAACCGTGCCACGATGGTGTTAGTACGTGAACGGGTGCGGATCGGCTGGGCGCTGCTGCGCTTCGACCTCCGAGCGTAGCGCTCCACAACAGCGTCGGCCTGGTACTGCGCGAAAGACTGCTCCAACAAGGCACGGGCACGCTCCTTGCCCACAGTTGCCACCAGATTCACCGCCATATTGTAGGTTGGTTTGAATGAGGAACGCAGCGGATAAGTACGTTTAGAGGCCAACCCTGCCAACGCTCTAGGGTCGAGTCCGGGAGTCCAACTCACAATCGCGTGGCCTTCCACGTCGATGCCCCGCCGTCCAGCACGTCCAGTCAACTGGGTATATTCCCCTGGAGTAATGTCAGCGTGGCTTTCCCCGTTGTATTTAACCAACTTCTCCAACACCACTGATTTTGCCGGCATATTTATGCCCAATGCCAAGGTTTCGGTGGCAAAAACCACTTTCACCAACCCACGGACGAAGCCCTCCTCAACGGCTGCTTTGAATGCGGGCAGCAATCCGGCATGGTGGGCAGCGATGCCGAAGCGAAATGCGTCAAAGAAACTGTCGTAACCCAACGCCGTTAAATCTACAGCGTTGATGAATTGGGTATGGCGATACGCTATCGCTTCGAGTTCTGCACGTTCTACGGCGTTAGTGAGCCGCAGCCCCGAACGCATCATTTGTGAAACGGCGCTGTCGCAGCCTTGGCGAGAAAATATGAAGTAGATCGCAGGCAGCAAACCCTCAGCTTCCAACTTCTCGACCGTTGCGTCGCGGCGCGGCACTAACTTGGCGTTTGCATTATTTCGGTCACGATCAGCACCGCCGCCAAAACGTCCAGACCCGTAGTTGGTGCGTCTACCTTTGCCCGAACGTCCACGCGGCATCCTAGCATCGTCCCGCAAGGCTTTGGACTCGCGTTTAGCCAGTTGCAGCAAGGCAGGATTCACGTCGTGGTCACTGGTTTCACCAAACAGGTCATACAACGTTCGTGCGGCCATCACATGCTGAAATAACGGCACCGGACGCCGTTCTGCAAGCACCACGAGAGTATTTCCGCGCACTTCATCCAGCCATGCACCGAATTCCTCAGCGTTACTTACTGTCGCTGAGAGCGCGATGAGTTGCACCGCCGCCGACAAGGTGATTATCACTTCCTCCCAGACCGCTCCTCGTAAGCGGTCGGCGAGGTAATGCACTTCGTCAAGGACAACGTAGCCAAGATTTTCCAGCGTTGACGACTTCTGATAGATCATGTTGCGCAGTACTTCAGTAGTCATAACCACGATCGGCGCCGACGAATTGATCGACAGATCGCCGGTCAACAAACCGACATTGTCGTCGCCATGGCGCAGGCTCAGATCGTGAAATTTCTGGTTGCTGAGAGCCTTGATTGGAGTGGTGTAGAAGCATTTCTTGGAAGCTTTCAATGCCATGAAACACCCGAACTCCCCCACGATCGTCTTTCCGGCTCCAGTGGGAGCGGCAACGAGAACGTCGCGTCCGTCAGCTACCGCTTTACAGGCATCAAACTGGAACTCATCGAGTGGGAAATGGTAGCCATTTGCAAATTCCGCTAGCTGATCAGTGCTCACGGCAGATAAACCCGCAGCGCATTGGGAACGGCTCGTAGTGTGATCGGCACTTCTCCGATGTTTTCGCCATCTGCCATTGCCAACAGCCCATCGCCGTCAACAACAACTTCTGCAGCTCGCAGTAACTGAACTGCCGGATCTTTCACAAAACCACCGGTAAACATAGCCGGAAGCAGCCGCAGCAACGTCGCCCGCGAAACCGGATTGATGATCGTGATGTCCAGCAGTCCGTCGCGCACATCAGCATTGGGGCAACCCTGCATCCCGCCGCCAAAAAAACCAGCATTGCCGATGCAAACGAACATTGCAGTTTGTTCCAAAGGTTCACCGTCAATCAGAAGCCGGTAATTAACAGGCTCGAAAATGCTCAACTCTGCTAAAGCTGCCCAAGCGTAGCTGAGTGAACCCAGAGTGAATTTCATCCGGTTAACCCGATCGTTAACTCGCGCGTCATACCCCGAACTCAGAATCGAGCCTGCGAAACGCGTGTGTGCTCCATTGGCAAGTTTTCCAGTCAATTCCATGAGGTCGATGGAGTCGATATTGCCCTTGGTTATGACATCCACTGCCGCATTCGCCCCAGCCGGTATTCCCAGACCACGGCAGAAGTCATTCCCAGAACCCGCCGGAATCAACCCCAGCGGAATCTGAGTGCCAGCGCAGGCATTCAATCCCAGATGCATCATGCCGTCGCCGCCCATCACCAACAACGAATCTGGCCTGCGTCCTTCCACTAACTCGCGGGCAGCCTCCACCACGCCAATGCAGCGCAATCTAGCTTCGGCATAACTGGAAGTTTGATAGAGCCGAAGATTTACACCTGGCATCATTTCTAGCAGTGCTGTCGTAACTGCGGGTAGTTGCTTTTTAGCTTTTCCGTGACCGGCGCTGGGATTAACCACCAAACTCAAGGTGGCTCCGTCATATTCAAAACTCACGCATTTTCCCAATCAGATGTCGTCATCGAACATCGACGAAACGACGGGTAGCTGCTGCGAATCAGTCGAGTTATTGGGTGCATCCTGGCTTCCTTTTCGCTCACGATGAGTTTCTTCATCGGGTTTTCCAATTCCTGGAAGCCTTGAACCAGCAAAGATCAGCACCGCAACGAGGAGCAGAATCAGCCATGCCCATCCGCCTAAACTGGTCATCGCAAACCATTCCTCACTCAACGTCGGCAGTTAGCGAGACTTGGCTGACCAACTCGCCTAGCTCTTGGGCTCGGGTACCTAACATTTGGATTTCAGAAAAAAGATCGGCTGCTTTGTGGCTGAGCCAGATTGCGTGGAAGATCAACATGACCAAACCAGCAAATGCAATGCCTAAAAAGACCCAAATCCACACCACGAGCTAACCTTACCGCACCTGATATGCCGAAAGTGTTTCGCGCGCACTTTGTTTTGCTGATGCTAGTGCCGCAGGGTTCGACACCCGCTTTACCTGATCTCCTAGACGCAGCAGCAACCCATTCAGCCAACGCGGATCGGCTACCAGCATTCGGAAAATCCAGCCATCGGGCGTTCTTTCGCTTGAACGCATCGGGTAATACTCGCCAATCCAACCTACAGCAGCGCTCACTTCCAGTTCGATTTCGACAGCGTCGGTGAGTTGCTCAAGCCATCCTGAATCGAACGGCGGAGGCTCTCCCGGATCACAGGTAGGTTCGTCGGTAATAGCAACTTCAAAAATCCGATCTAAGCGGTAAACCCGCCAGGAATCGCGTTGGGAACTCCACGCCTGTAGGTAGCCAAAGCCGTCGCGTGTCAATATCCGTACTGGTTCGACGATGGGAGTGGTCGTACCAGTATGTGAAGCAGCAGCGTAGGTTAGCTGCACTGAACGCTTTTCACGAATAGCCGCCAATAGCGCCGTCCGCAGGTCTGAAGTACCTGCTTGAGCATGGACAGCGATCTGCGCGCTGGAGTTTTGCGTGGCAGTGAGCTTATGTAACGCCGATCTTGCCGCGGCCGAACTTTCCGTGTCCGCAATTTCTGCTATGGCTTGGAGGGCGACGATCAGACTCGAAGCCTCATCTGGAGTGAATCGCATGGGACGAGCCAAAAAATCAGCGTTGCTGAAAACAATGGTGCCCGTTTCCAAGGCTTCTTGATCAATCTCAAATAGGTCGCCGAAAAAACCTCCAGGTAGTCCACAAAACAGTAAAACGTTTAGGTCATTCAGCAGTTGTTTCTTCGTCACTGAAAAAAACGCGGCAGTCTCCCCCAGGTCTGCAACACCAACTTTTTGCAGATAGGGAACCAATGCTAATAGCCGGGTGACCTGCGCGTTGGAAGTCATTCGACCTCCAAAAATTTTTGTAAATGCGTAATCACAGCATTTCGTAAACTTTCCGGCTCCAATACGATCACCGCCGCGCCATGTGCGCAAATTTCTGCTGCGAATGTCACGTCACTTGAATAATCAATGCGATAGGCCGTATATCCAGGCGGCAGCTCAGAATCAGTTTCGACCACTTCACCTCTGCGGCGCAGCATGGGAATCTCGTCACCATCAATAGCCAAGATTGCTTCTTGGTCGGCCATCGCAGGCTGAATCAGGGTCAGCAGATTCGTTTTTTCAGGAGTTTCAGGGAAATATGAGCCAGGCTTGCCGATGTATTTCACATCCGTTTCGACTCGTGAAAGTTTGTAAACTCTCCCCTGCTGTTTTTCCATATCCAACCCATAGACATACCAAGCTCCGTGACGGTGAGTGATTGACCAAGGTTGCAGTTGGCGGGTTTTTTCGTGGTAGCCGAATTCGACTGGAATGCGCGCGATCACTGCCTGCCACATCGCATCAAAGGCTGCTTCCTTGCCGTCAAGGCTTGGCGTCAGGGCGGCCAAACGCCCAGGATCAGGGTCAGCACCTGCGGCACGGAGTTTCGCTAATGCCAACTTCGTCTGATCTGCTTGGGTCGCTGCGTCCCAAACCTGGGCTGCGACTCCCAACACGGCGAGTTCTGCGGCATCGAAATCGATGGGCGGTAATTCAAAATCCCCCCGCAGGATGCGGTACCCGATTTCATTCTGGTTCCAAGGATCGTTGCTTCCGGTTTCCACCGGCAAACCCATTTGGCGTAACTCCTCCTTGTCACGTTCAAACATCTTTTCAAAAGCCTGCTCGGAATCTAGCAACCGATATTGCTCCAATACCTGACGTATTTCTTTTTTCAGCAAAAAGCGCCTAGCCATCAATAGACAGATAGCCAAATTCATCAAACGTTCTGATTTTCGCGTTGCCATCTGCGCCAGATTATCAGGCAAGCTCACAGCAAGTGTTGAGGCTGCCTGATATTTACCGAAAAATCAATCGGCAAAAACTAGTGGGATATGTCCCAGATGCAGAAGCGGAACACCGCGATATTCGTCACGTTCTTCACCTTCGGTTAGTACGCAGGCTGTGAGCACGACTTGCGAATCGATCGATTCCAGGAAATCAAAAAGCGCGCCCAAGGTAGCGCCGGTAGATACTACGTCGTCTATCAACAGGACACGTTTGCCGCGCAGTCGTTCCACGTCAGAACTGTCGAAAAATAGCTGCTGCGGAACTCTGGTGGTGATGGACTTAACCGGCACGCTTACTGGGTTCGGCATGTACGCTTTGACGGATTTGCGTGCTACGACATATTCGTCGAAACCCATACCGACAGCGATTTCATAGGCCAGTGTGATGGCTTTCGCTTCGGGAGTGAGGATCATATCTATCTCATCACCAGCGAGTTGTTGGTCTATTTTGGCCAACAGTGCGTGTGCTGCTGCCCTGACCCATTTCACTTTATCTATCAGGACGAACGAGTAAATTCCCAAGTGTTCATCTACCCAATTCAGTGGCAGATCAGCTTTGACCCCTTCACCGAGATAAACTCGGTGCGTCTGCTCCGGCATAGTGCTCCTTGAGGCTTCAACACTAAATTAATATCCACACCTTACCCCTAAATTGATGCATTATGGGTACTTTGTGCAATCGACGAACAAAGGATGCATTCTTAACTTATCCGCTCGTTGATTGCCCAGAAATCAATATGCTCAAACAGAGCGCTTTAGCCTTCTACTTCGGCCGAAGTCGTCAATCCAAGGTGTTGCACAAGAGCAGGGATGAGAACTACAAGGGCGTTCCACATCAGATCATCATCAACGTGGTCGTAGTGGTGAGCAACTAAATTACGCATACGGGCTATATCTCGCCAGGCAATATCTGGGTGCAAATCGGTGAATTCTGATGGCAATCGCTCCACTACCGTGGCAACCTTTATCAGTACTCGCTCACCAGCATTGCGAAGCAGTGAGCCCTGGGCATCATCGGCCATATAGGCAGCCTTGCCGCAGGCTGTAACATAGGCTGCCTGGTCAGCAAAAGAAGCTAGGTCTGCAAGCCAGCGGACAACCTTTTCCGGATTAGTCATAGTGGTATGGCCTGTTCACGGATGGCCTTCATAAAACGACTAGACGACCCGGCAGAGATGACATCGACAGGCACAGTCAAGACTGTGCGCAACTCCTCTTCAAGCCCCAACAAGTCGGTGATATCGGCATCGGGTTCAAATTCGACCATAATGTCTAGATCGGAATCCAAGTGGTCTGTACCGCAGGCAGCAGAACCGAAAACATAACCGGCCTTCCCACGGTGAACTGCGATTAGGTCTTTTACTTGTTGCTTTTTCGCTGCCAACGCCGATGAGGGGCGTATCCGAAGATGCTCCTCAACCGCAGCTGACACAGCTAGCGTGGGCTGCCGTTTCCCTGTTTCGATAGCAGACAACAACGGCTGCTTAACACCCGAGAGTTTGGCTAGGTCACGTTGTGAATACCCCAGCAACTCCCGCCTGGTTCGTATCGCATATGCTGATAGCGGCATGGGTTTATGATAACACGAACGTTATCAGTTTCCTGCTACCTGAATCATGAACGAAACATCCTCACCCGGCTCCACGAACAAATTGTGCACTGGTTTGGCTCAACTCAGGTGAAACTTTTGATGGGCTGGGCTGGGAGTGGCTGTCAGTATGGTTTTTTATTTTGATATATCTGGGTTGGAACCAGTTTGTACATACTTGCCATTTTGTACCGTTTCCACCATACGTCGCGGTAACACATCGGAGGCTGCAACGATTCGGCCATCCCGTAGCGCGATGACCCGGTCACAGGCCAGGGCAAGATCAAAGTTGTGAGTCACCACGATCACGAGCCGACCCTTGGTAGCTACAGATTTTAGCAACGAGAAGACCATATCGCTGTTCTTGGTATCCAGCGCGCCGGTTGGCTCGTCTGCAAGCACGATCTTAGGATCATTCACTAATGCCCGCGCCAGCCCAACCCGCTGCCGTTGCCCGCCGGAAAGCAACCGCACCGGACGCAAAACGTACTCGTCCATATCAACAGTTTTTAGTGCTGCAACGGCACGCTGCCTTCGTATCCGACCCGGAATACGAACCTGGTTATACCGCAGTGGAAGTTCAACATTTGTTCGCGCCGAGTCTTGTTCGATAAGCGCGAAATCTTGGAAAACAAACCCGAAAACAGAATTCCGTAGTTTCGTCCTTTGAGTGTCGCGCTGATCAATTTCTTTTCCATCAAGCAGCAGACACCCTGATGTGGGCGAAATAATCCCACCGATAATGCTCAAAAGTGTAGACTTGCCACAACCTGACGGGCCAACAATCCCAACCAATTCTCCACCGTGTGCTTCGAATGAGACTTCGGTCAACGCAGGGCACATTGTCGAGTTGTGATCATACGTGTGAGAAACATTGTCAACGACAAGACGCGTCATCTTAGGATATGCCTTTCATTCGGTTCCACGGGTTGCCAGCATTAAAGCGTCACGCATTACAGTCCTTACCGACCACCAAACCGTCACGGCGCTGACTCCTACCACAATCGCGATACCCCACCACAGCACCCAGCGTTGCGATGTCAGTTCAGGAATCGGCAGCGAATACCAAGCCCACATGATAAGCAGCATCGGAACAGAAAGGGAAACCAGCGCAAAGCTTGCGAATCTGATCGCTGCAGCCGGAATTGATGCCCCACTCAAACGGTGTATGCCGTGATTCTTCAAGGTGCGGCGCACAGCATGAACCAACACCGAAACAAACGCGGCAAGCGACACTCCAAACAGGCTTGTAGCCAGCCAGACAAGCCCCAACGCCCCATTGTAGGCAGAAACATAACCCGCGTCTTCGGACACCTTGACCGGCAGTAGACGCCAAGTCTCAGCTTGAGCAGTAGCCGTCACCAGCCCAGCAATGTCCGCATCGCTCCAGCCATAGACCCTCAGCCATGTAAGGATCATGTCTGAACTGGCATCCGCGGCATAGGAGTCGTTAAAAGTATCAACGAAACCTGCATAATCCGTCAAAAAGACTAGAGCATAGCTCAAATCGGCTGGCACCTCCCAGGCTGACGTCGAATTGAGCATGGATAATCCTGAGGGCAGTCGCCCAATCACTTGCTGTGTGTGCGGCCCTAGATTCACAAAATCGCCTACTGAAAGCTCTTCGACCGCTGAACCAATCAGAATCCCGCGCTCCACAGGTAAAGTCACATATTTCCAAAATTCCGGCCAAGCCCCGATCAGTGCCCGAGTCTGCTGCCCATATTCTGTGTCTGAGGGATATCCTGCCACCAAAGCGGCGGCAGTCCCATCAACGCTGAGCGCCGCTCGTAGTAGTTGGTCGAGCGGTTCGCCAGGCCATCCTAAATCTGTTGATTGATCACCGGCGGGTTTCATGAGACGAAATTGTGTCGCACTATTTCTATTAAGTGTGTCCAGATTCTGGCGGGTAGCCAACGATTCCTGCCATACCACCGCAGCCACCAGCGAACTGAACGTAGCCAACCCAATAACCAGCCACAGTAGTAGCACCCGAGCCTTGCTGCGCCATACATCCGAGCAACCCAAAGCGATAGCATATCCTGTGCCTTTCATGCAGCCCACTCCCGATAATGCAACCGCGAGGAGACTGTGGCTATGAAAGCCACCACGCTCACTACCAGTGTTGGCAGTAGAAGTGGTGCCAACACTGCAACCAGCTTCCATTGGAACCCAAGCGCAGCCATTGCAGAATGCAAACCCAACTGGGAAACCAGCACCCCAAGCGCAGCACCAACCCCAGCCACCAGTGCCACCGCCCGAACTGCTTCTAGCCCAGCCCTTAGCCCAGTAGCCCCAAGCAGTCGCTTGATGCGCCACCGGGGTCGGTTGTGTGCAGTGGCATCTACTGCCACCACACCAGTGATGACAAGCCCAATGGCGATAGAGACTAAAGTTGGTGGTATCACAAACTGGTTCATTAAGTAAGAAGCAAATGACGGGGCAGCATTTACAGCAACTTCCCCATATAAGCCTAGCAACTCAACCACTTGATTCAGAACCGCAGCATCAGCCAACAGATAGATCGTATCTGGCAACGCAACTGAACGAAAAGCAGATATTGGCGCGAGAACCTCAGCATAAATCTCTGTGGCAGCCGGGAATGTGCCGATGACCTCACCAGCAGGTAAAACTCGCGCCTCTCCACCCAGATACGGGTCGGTAAGTAGATAAGAACCTTCTCGTACTATCAGCGTTGTCTGTGACGAAGTCATTTGGTCTAGGCTAAACCAATGTGATGCCCCTGGGAGTAAAGGAGTTAGTGGAACCCGGTTGTCAAATACCGCCAGTATCGGCGAACCTGACGATGCCTCGTAATACTCCGCAGCCACAACCACGGGACTCAAGGAATCTGCCAATATCGAGTAGAGTTCATCATTAACCGCCGTGAAATCATCTGACCTCAGGTACGAAAAACTAACCTGAAACGACTCTCGAGCCGGGATCCCGTCATGAAGCAGGTCATAGCTAGCCGCGATGCCTCCAACCAAAACCACAGCCGTCGAAACTAAGCACGCCAACAATGCCGCAACAACACCGAATCCGACCCACTGTCGTGACATTAGATGATTGAATCGCAAGTGCCTATTAGCAGACAACCTGATTCTTGTCTACCAGAGTTATTGTGTACTTATATTTGGTCTTGGGGTCAAATGGGTTCAACGAATCCGTTACTTTGATTGAAGCTGTACGCTTTGTACCATCATTTCTATTGCAAGCCGAGGCTGTTGTTTTTGTGCCTATCGTGTTACTTCCAATAGTATATTTAACGTTTCCCTTGACAGTGTATTCTGTCCCGTACCATGTTGTTCCTGTGATCTGAGCGGTTCCGGTGTAGAAAAGCTGAAGGGATTCAGTGTTTGTGAAAATGTTGCTCCCTTTTGAGTAATAATTTGCATTTCCACTAATAGTGCTAGCAACAGCAGGCAGCACAGGGGTAAAAATCATTCCTATTGTTATCAAAATCCCTAATATGTAAAGCCGAATTTTTGACATATCATGACCTTTTCGCATGTAGAAGGTGTGTCATTCTTTGTGTAGAGTATCGCTCTCAGCGAAAGTAATCAAGTATCCGAGTTGACTCATCGTTAATGCTCGTGTAGCAGGGGTGGTATCCATGCCAGCGTCCTTACACTAGAATTCGAGGCAGTGGGCGTAGGAGCAATGCACAACATTTCTAGGGGGAAGCGTGGGTCTATTAGACAGGATTTTGAAATCTAACGCGAGCAAATCAGCTAACAGTACAGTTTCGGGTGCTGTCGAAGGTGCGGTGAGCGGTGCAGCTGGAGGTGTTTTTGGTCGGCTTGGCAAGAACTACCAAGCCGGAGTGAATGATCGAGCCGGATTCAAGAATCTTCTTACTGAGCAGTTTCCGGACTTGGCGCTGCGTGAAGATGTGCCAGTTACTGAGCTATCAGGCGAAGGAAAGGCTTACGATTTGGGTCTTTACCGCGGAGATAACCTGGTTGGGCTAGTCATGCTCACTCAAAAGAACCGTGACAACAACCGAGCATTTAAAGGTGCTAGACAGGCAGCCCTAAATGCCGGAATCCCGTTCATCAATTTCTATCTGCATATGCAAAATGAGATCGGTTACGTGAGCGAGCGAATCCGTTCGCAAATAAAATAGAAGTCTTCCGGAGGGGGATGCGGCGCGAGCCGCGCCTGCGTCGGGGTGAAGCGTTGACCACTAGCGGGTCTTGCAGGCGACCGGTCGACGTTCAGCCCTGTGCCAGTATAACTGTCTTCAAACAGGTTTCCCCCTCCGGAACCCCATTCGAGGAGTCAGCAAATGGGTATCATCGACGTGCTGGATGACCCGCACCTGTGGAACGACTTCCTCCAAGCTAAGCAGGCAAAGCTGACTGCCGCCAGATGCCGAGACCTTGCAGAGTTCATTAACGGCAAAAAATATCAAGAAGTCGTAGACCGCATTCACGCTGGTGTCGACTTTCCGCTACCGACTAGACGTGAAGTAAATAAACTGAGTAGCGGAAAAAAACGAATCGTGTACACCTTCCCAGCCCCCGAATCCCAGGTGCTGAAACTGCTCACACATCAACTCTATTGCTACGACCACTTGCAGCCAGCGGGCTGTTTCTCATTCCGGCGCGGTATTGGTGCTCACGACGCGATCCGCTCACTGACTAATCGAGCTGGCATCGA
>WRJP01000043.1 GCA_009778535.1 Propionibacteriaceae bacterium
AGGCTGCACTGCGGGATGAAGCACTTGGATTTGCGTAGCTCCCACCGCGAAAACGCCGATACAGGCCGCGATTCCCGAGCCTAAAACCAACCATTCCGGTGCCGCCATTGGATCAGGACGGTACCTAGTGCGCTGCACTCGTCTGCCCGATAACCGCAAGCCGATAAATCCGGCCAGCCCTCCAGCAACTATCATCGGGACTCCCATCCAAGGCGGCGTAGTCCCAGTGTCTAGGAGTCCGTAAACCCCAACGCACAGCGCAAAAGATGAGGCTATGAGCAAGGCCGATGTCGTCTGTCGGGCTGCCGGTGTAACCTGCTGCGAACGGCCATACCCGCGCGAATCCATCGTACCAGCCAAGATGAGAGAGCGCTCCAACCCGTCGGCGAGCACCGGCATCGCAATGTGACGGATGAGATGTGCTCCCTTTCCAGTGTCCGCTCGTAGCTGCCGCGCTCGCCTTACCCTTACCAAGGATTCGGCCAACTGGGGGAAAACCGATAGCGCGATGACGACTACCGTTCCCCACTCGTACAGTGCCCCCGGGACAGCGGCAAGCAGCCGTTTCGGATTTGCCAGCGCATTGGCGGCTCCCACTGCGATCACCATTGTGGCCAGTTGCATTCCCGACACCGCAGCGCTTAACAGCGCTTCCGCCGAAACAGCACCAAATAAACTGACCGATGAAAAAATTCCAGGCAGGTTCAGGGTTGGCAGGTTAAACAATATCGTTGGGCCATCAGCCGAAAACACAATGCGGAACACTATTCGCAGTGCCACGATGAAGACAGCCAAGTACACGTACAGGTGAAAGGCCAGTGCCCACGGCGCATTGCTGCGTCGTGCCACCACCGTCAGGGCGGCAATGGCGATTACGAGAGCGAGCAGCACCGGGTTGGTGGTATGTGAAGCGACCACAGCGCACCCGATTGCCCAACCCCACCAGGCACCCGGGTGGAGATTTCGGGGCAGGAAGAAAACTCCGCGCGCCTTGTTCATTTCCATGTCGATGTTACTGCCTCCGTCGCCATACCAGTACCGAAGCTGTAGCAGCCACACCCACCAGAATGCCCACTCCTGCCAGCAACGGCCAAGTCGGCTCTTGTCGGGGAACAGGGTCGGGCTGGGGCGCAGGTGATGCGGCTTCATTTATTTGTGATGGTGGGGTTGCAGGTGATGGTGGCGTTGCAGGAGTTTGTGCTTGTGTTGGAGTTGGCGGCGTCGCTTCCACAGCTGCAACAGGCGGTATCGCAGTAGCGGAACTTGGTGCCGCAGAGGTTGGCACCGGAGTTGAAACGGTAGGTGTGGCGGACGGTGGCCTACTGGTTGGTGGAGCCGAACTGGGTTTAGCTGGTGCGGTAGTCGGTTTCTTCGTTGGTGGTTTGGTGATCGCTGGTGGAGTGGTGCTGGGTTTTACCGGTGTGGTCGGTGGTTTCGTGGTTGACTCAGTTGAGCTGGTTTTGATTGGTGTGGTGGTCTCAGGTTTGGTTGTCGGAGGTTTGGTAGTCGGCGGAGCGGGTGTCGGCCAAGCAGCCGGAGCTACCCGAGGTTTCGGTGCACTGCCTACGCCGCCTCCAAGTGAGAATGACCATCCTTCGTACGACCCAAATGTCACCTTCCGCGATATGGCTCCTTGCGAGTTATAAGTCCAAGCTCCGCCCTGCTTTGCCGACCAATATGACCAATAGGCGCTCATCGGAGGAGTTGAGACACACTTTTCTTGGTATTTTTCGCCATTGGGGAGAGTCAGAGTTTGAGTGGCTGCGGGGCGTCCGCCTACGCGACAGACGAAACTAGCTCCGTCGTTTGAGGTGCCTTGATATGACACGTTCACGGCTGCCAGCGCAGCTACTCCGGTGGCTCCATTGGGGAGATTGCTCGCGCAGTACACCTTGGTGCCGCCGCCGAGATTCTGATAGTCAATCACCACAGTTACGGCGTTGACATCGGCAGAATTGCAACTTCCTGAGCGTCCCGTACCCCCGGCTGCGTGAACCAATGGTATGCCCCACAGGGCAGCACAGGCGGCGACGTAAATAATGCTCGCCGCTAGTGCTAATAGGTATCGTTTCACTTAACCTTCCCTGCTTTTCGCTGCAACCCAGCTACCACGATCAGGAGCAAAAATCCGATGCAGATCAATGCGGCAGGGGTTTGCGCTGGATTTGAGAGCGTAGTGCCACCGGTGTCCACGACTGGCCCGGGTGTTGGTGCTGGTGTTGTTGGTTCCACAGTAGGCGCGGGTGTTTGCACCGGAGTGGTTGGTTCTGGGGTAGTTGGTTCAGGTGTCGGCATGGGTGCTTCGGGAAGTTCACATACTCTAGCTGGCACATCGGCTGTAGCGCCTTCGGAGCTCATATAAACAAAGTTGGCACCACCGAATCCCAAGATTGCCTGTGACGTCGCTCTAAAAAACTGTTCACCTAAGCCTGAGCCTAGTCCGAGTTCAACGGCACCTTCAAAGCCAACCTGGTCGTAGGCTATCGCTCCGATGTCTACCACTTCCAGCGTGTCAGTACTGTCCTTCACTCGTTCGCAGGTGATCTGTAGTCCGCCAATGTACTGTGCTGCGAGTGTACTGGCCGCAGGGCTAGTATCTTGCAGAGCCAGTACAGCCAAACCAGTCGCATTTGCATTCGGGGTACCCCAACTGAGGAAACCTCCGGAATCGTCTTGCTGGGTTAACAGCCACTCCTGCGCCCACGCCAGGGGAGAATCAGTGCCAGTAACTCCGGTAGCTGCCAGAGCTTGTGCCGCAAGTGAGGTGACGTCAGTGTCGGCTCCTCCACAGCCGCCTACCCATCCAAAAGAACCATAATCTGCTGCGGCAGCGGTGGTGCACTGCTGCTGGGTCAGCCAGGCAAGTGCCGAAGCTGGCACGCCACCGTCAGTACGTGCTAACACGATCATGGCAAGCGCATGACTGAAAGCACTACTGGTTGCCGGATCACCGAAGGAGCCATCCGCGTTGAGAACTGACCTAAGATCAAATAGCAGATTTCGGGTACCGCTGCTGGTGGGGAAGGCCATCGGATCTAATCCCGCTGCTTGAAGTGCGAGAGTCATCTTTGCGATTGCTGGCCATTTCATGGGGCTTTCGGCCTGAGTGCCGATATAGGCCGTGCCCGATGCATAGAGTTTTTCAGCAGTAGCGTTAATCTGATCGCCAGCTACTTTGACCGAAATCAGACCTAGCAGCGCGTCAATAGTTAAGCCCCAGTCTGTTGCGCCGTTGGTGAGTGCTACATCGTCTTGGGCTGCCAACTGTGCAGCTAGCCAAGCTGCGGCAGCTTGCGCATCCGGGTCAGCCAGCACCTGGGTCGGGCTGGGCGGCAACGTTATGTTGCCCAGCCATGGGAGTACCTCTTGCAGAGTTGGGGTGGTTGTGCAGATGGAGGGATCATCCATCTCATAGAGCCATTGCGGATCATAGTCAGCAAGCATGCAATCCCAAGTTTCAAAGACTCTGAACATATACGCCTGGTCGGTTGACACGGGGCCAGAACCAGCGCCCACCTGCGCGAAAGTCCACACGTCGGAGGGATTACCCACGTTTGAACCAGAAACGGTTGAGGTGTAAAGACCCCAGAAACCTTCCCAACCGTATTCGGCTGTTGGGTCAAGGCCATCAATGTCCAGTATCCAGCCACTACTGTCATGAACCTCAAATCCGGCAGCTTTGAACGCGTCAATGATGGTTCCTGGGGCACCGATTGCGCATCGAATGTCAACGTTGGTGCCATTGAGCGAATAATCGACAGCTACGGTGACTCCAACACCGTGGCTACAACCTTCACCTGTGATCGAAGGCTCTGCCGCCCATGACATTTGCACAGCAGTGAGAGAAGTTAGAAAAAAAGATATGGCAATCAAAAATCGGACTGTCGAAATAGACTTGCGACGCACGAGAGCGTCCTTTCTTGGGAGCGATCCGAAAAAGGACGAACTCACGTTTTTATTCGCTTGCTTGCCCCTCCGCAGACCTCGACGGATGGTTCGCTGTGGTTCAAACAGGCATCTGGACTCATTGACGCGATAGGCATCAATCCACCATTGCGGGTCAGTGTCGGGTTTTGACCGACTTCCCCCGTTCGAGCCGGGATTCAATTGTGACCACAGCCTAGCACGAGAAAATGCCATTTCTCGGCGGTAGTTCTTTGCAGGTAGTTTTGCCAGATAAAGGCACCCTCGCGCAATCGTCTCCTTAACTCACCTAAGACGACGTGGCAAGCTCCCTTCTTAGGAGAGTTTAGCCACCTGAGCTACCGCTGATTTTCCGCTCTGGCGTGCAAGTCTTTCGTCGAGCCAAACTTTGATAATGGCCTGTCTGGCAACGCCAATTCGTGCAGCCTCACGGTCTAGTGAATCGACCATCCACTTGGGCAAGTCTACGTTTACACGCTTAATCTCAAGTCCAGGTCGGGAGGCCGTGGTCAAATCAAAATACTCAAGCACATCTACTTCGCCTTCATCAAAGACGCGATCGAAGTCCGCAGCCTTAATCTGCTTCATATGCTTCTACCTCCTTAACGCGAGAGCGGCGAACAGAAATAATCCGAATCGCGCCCAGTCGCTTTGTTACGATCGCCGTGAAATGACGATCACCGATCTTCCCAATGACAAGCTGGCGTGGCTCAGCTACATGCACCGAATCGATCAGGAGCCTTCGCTCGTCCATTCAAAGCGATTGAGCTACAACAAAATCAATCCCATGCTTGGCGAGGTTTGATTGGCTCTTTGTCTCATCGAATTCGAACACCTAACTCTCCTATATCTATACCAATACTATACCAAGAAACAATTTCTTTTTGGAGCATTGGCGTCGGTTAAGACTTTTGCTCAAAGGCGCGTAAACTATTCCTAACGTGTTCCGGGGTCGGTGAAACTCCGAACCGGCGGTGATAGTCCGCGAGCCAGCAACTGCTGGTTGACTTGGTGGAAGTCCAAGACCGACGGTTAAAGTCCGGATGGGAGGCGCACGGCAGTAATCGCCGCCGCAATTTGTGTCGGTGCTATTACCTTCGGCTCTTGCCGCACCCCGGTTCAACGCAGAACCGGAGGTTGAGATGAATAGAACCTGGAGTGCACCAGTGATTCTGGTGTGCCTCATAGTTCTGATCTGGGGGGCGTTCACCTGGGGTCAGGCTGTGCCAGCGATCTTGCTTCCGCCTCCGGATGCGGTGCTTTCTGGTTTTTGGAACATCATCGCCACGGGATTGATCTTTCCTTTTCTGGGCGTAACGATGTTCGAGGCAGTTGGCGGATGCATAGTTGGTGCAGCAGTAGCGCTTCCACTGGCAGCTCTAGTTCATCGTTCGCCCTGGATTTCGAGCGCTGTTAACCCTTTCCTAGGCGCTACCCAAGCAATACCGGCAGTAGCGCTGGCGCCGCTGCTGGCGATGTGGGCTGGGTACGGGATTCCTCCAATCATTCTGCTTTGTGCAGCAATGGTTTTCTTTCCAATATTGATCTCAACGGTCGTGGGGCTGCGGCATGTATCAGCCTCAGTTGTTGAGGCTGCCAGACTGGACGGTGCCAGCTCGCTGGGACTGCTGCTTCATGTTGAAGCCCCAATGGCGATGCCGTCGGTATTAGGTGGGCTGCGAAATGGTTTCACGCTCTCCATAACCGGCGCGGTAGTTGGTGAGATGGTGATTGGCGGGGGCAAGTATCTCGGCCTGGGCACCTTGCTCACAGTCCAACGCAACAACGTTGACATCGTCGGAATGTTCGCAACCATCGCCGTGTTGTGTTTGGTTGCCGCCACTTTATATTCACTTATCCACCTATGGGAGCGCCGTTCCCGAATCATTAAATCACTGTGAGGAAAATTCATGCGAAAACTATTAGCTGTCCTTATCGTGCCACTCTTAATAGTCGGCTGTGCTGCTACTCCCGGGGAAACCCCAGGTATGCCGTCCGCCCCGTCGCAAACGTCTGTGCCAACTGAACCAGCGACATCGGTAACGATAGGAATGAGCTACATTCCAAACATCCAGTTTGCGCCTTTCTACGTGGCACAAACAAAGGGTTATTTCGATTCGGTTGGCGTTCCGGTGGAGTTGCGGCATCACGGTGCTCAAGAGGGGTTGTTTACCGCAATTGGAACTGGGCAGGAACAATTCGTGATTGCTGGCGGGGACGAGGCGCTGCTGGCCAGAGAGCAGGGCGTAAATCTGGTGGCAGTAGGCGGTTATTACCAGCAGTATCCAGTGCGGATAATCGCCCCGACTGCCAATGGGATAAATACCCTTGACGATCTGCGCGGAAAGCGGATCGGAATTCCCGGCCGGTACGGAGAAAACTGGTTCAGCCTCTTGGTGGCACTTAACGCCGCAGGACTCCAAGAAACAGATGTAGACATCATGGAGATCGGTTACACCTATGCGGCTGCTCTATCCACCGACAAGGTAGATGCAGTTGTGGGTTTTGTGAACAACGACTTTGTGCAGTTCCAGCTTGCAGGGATGGATGTAGTAGCACTGCCGTTGACCCGTGAGGGGAATCCGCCGTTGGTGGGGGCTTCGATTCTCACTACTGAGGAATTCTTGGCTGAAAACCCAGAACTTACTAGAAAAGTGGTCACAGCTATCGTGGACGGAATAGAAGATGCCTTTACCAATCCGAATGCTGCTGTAGAAATCTCTGCTGCGTTTGTTCCAACCTTGTCTGCCCCAGAAGCTGCTAGAGCTGCCAAAGCCACGCTAGCTGCAACGTTGGAGATCATGGCAAGGTCGGGAAGTTGCGAAATGACGCCAGATCCCTGCCCGGTTGATGACGAGTGCACTAGCGTCTGCACCAGCATCGTACGAATGTTTGGAATGTTGGATATTGCGGAGTGGAGAGAAATGGCCAGCTTCCTGCTCAGTGTCAAAGTTTTGACCCAAGAAGTTGATGTGAACAAAGCTATGACGAATGTACTTGGTTGAGTTTCTATTAAACTGAACTCGCAGCAGTACTTAACTGCAAAAAGGAGAAACGATGACCGAAGTGGCAAAAGCTCCCGGTTGGGATGAGTACTTTCTGGGTATAGCTACTGCTGTAGCAGCTCGGGCAAAGTGCCTGCGGCGCAAGGTTGGCGTTGTGCTTGTGCTGGAAAAGCGAATCATCGCCACCGGATATAACGGTGCGCCTCCTGGAAAGCCGGACTGCCTGGAAGGTGCCTGCCCCAGAGGCCGGCTCTCCTATGATGAAGTACCGGAGTTGGGCGATTATGACCGTCCTGGAACTCCTGGTTTCTGTATCGCAATTCATGCTGAAGTGAACGCGCTGCTATTTGCCACCCGCGACACCAAAGGAGCTATCGCTTACATAACTGACCCGCCCTGCCCCGGGTGTCGCAAAGCATTAGCGGCCGCTGGAGTAGTGCGTGCGGTATGGCCTGCCGGTGAATACGACTCAGGCGAGTTGGTCAACTGGGAGTAGCTGCACGCTACTACCTTTGCTGGAACGCGATGGTCGTTCACTAAGAAGTGCTGGATTTCCGACGTTAGCTGTTAGCGAAGTCCGCGTAAAAAATCGGGATCGTCATCGGGTGCGATCGGTCCGGACTTGGGTTTGGATGCTTTTTGCGACAAAGGACGTCCCAAGAACAACCATGCGAGTGAACCGATACCTGGTAGGAGCACGATGGCGACCGCCCAAAGCCACTTTGGGGCTCTCCGAATGCGTGCGGAATCTGCCTGAGCCAAATCCACGATGCAGAAGATCATCAGGAAACCGATGACGATGAGCGGAAGGAACCTTGGCATGTCTCTTATTGTACCTTGTAAATTACTGAGTGCAGTCCCGAAACCACGGCGGGAGCGACTCGTAATTGCGCAAAACGCTACAGGCGCTGAGCCAGTTACCTCCCGTTTAGCCGTTGAGGTCTTCGAGAGCCCAATGGACCGCCAGTGCCACAATGAGGCTACTGACGAGTTTAAGTTAAAAACGGCTAACGTTGAGGTCATGTTGATTGAGACGGTCGCTGGGGAAACGATACTTCAAAAGCTGGAGCAAGCATTAGCTGGCGAGACGGTGATAGGTGTCGTTCCTGAAGAGGCTCCGCAACGCTACCTGGAGATGCTGCGGCCGTCGCTGTCGGTTGAATATGAGGATGCGGCGGTGATCGTTCCAACTTCTGGCTCCACGGGCAGCCCGAAAGGAGTTGTGCTTTCCGCTACTGCGCTGCTGGCTTCGGCACATGCCACCCACGCCAGACTGGGAGGCTCCGGGCATTGGGTGTGTGCCCTGCCGATACATCATATTGCGGGGCTAATGACCCTGGTACGCGGCATAGCCAGCGGCTGCGGCACCAGTTATTGCCGTCCTGATCTAAATGATCTTTTTCCAGCAAAGCAAACCCCTAGCTACCTGTCGTTGGTAGCGACGCAACTGGAACGGGCGCTGGACAATCCTGTCATCGCGGAACGATTGACCAGTTTTGCGGCGGTGCTAGTCGGTGGCAGTGCTATCCCAGCGGAACTGATCGCCAAAGCTACCTATCTTGGAATTAATGCCGTTACCACCTATGGAATGAGCGAAACCTGCGGCGGCTGTGTCTACGACGGTCTCCCGTTAGCTGGAGTCGATGTCCAACTTGAATCAGACAGTGATCGGATTCTACTAAGTGGTGAAATGGTGTTCTCGGGCTACCGGCTCGAACCTGAGTTAACGTCAGCCGTATTGAACGGTAAACAATTTCGCACCCAAGATCGTGGAATGTGGGTTGATGGAAAGTTGCAGGTAGTAGGCCGCTTCGATGATGTAATAATCACCGGCGGAGTCAACGTCGATCTTGCTGAAGTGCAGCGGTTTTGCGATGAAATTTGGGGGATTGCTGAACCTGAACGTGTGGTGGTTTTCGATGTTGCAGACCTGTATTGGGGGCGCAAGATAATAGCTGCGACTGGGAGCGAACTAGATTACGCGCAAATGCGTAAACTTTTAGAACCAAATTTGCAAATAGCGGCAATTCCTAAAGAATTAATACGTTTCGTAGCCAAAAACACCGGACTTGCTGGCAAGATTGACAAAGCAGCGTTACGGAAAGCCTGGATGAAAGGTCACAATGGCGACTCCAACCCAATGGATTGAAGGCATACGCCTGCGTACCCTACCGGCTGCTATCTCTCCTATCGTCGCGGCGGCTGGCATCGCCTGGTATGAACATGGCTTTGAACCGCTTCTGGTCGCCTTGGCGCTCTTGGTGAGTTTGGCGATTCAGATCGGGTCGAACCTGGCGAACGACTATTCCGATGGTATCCGTGGGGTTGACGCTGCACGGGTTGGCCCGCTGCGGCTTGTGGGTTCTGGCGTTGCAACACCGCGCCGGGTTTTGCTAGCTGCGTTCGGGTGCTGGACTGTCGCCTGCGCTGGGGGGATAGCAGTCGTGGCGATTACTGGCATTTGGTGGTTACTGCTGGTTGGGGCTGCCTGTATCGCCGCCGCTTGGTTCTATACCGGCGGAAAAAAACCTTACGGCTATTTGGGACTGGGTGAGCTATTCGTCTTTATCTTTTACGGCCTAGTGGCAGTGAGCGGCACAGTTTACATTCAAGTCCGACTGGTTAGTCTGCCAGCCTGGTTCAGCGCTGTCGCAATTGGGGCCTTGGCGTGTGCAATTTTGGTGGCCAATAATCTACGTGATCTTGAAGGTGATTTAGCAGCTGGGAAGCTGACGCTGGCTACGCGGTTGGGCGACAAAAAAACGCGCTATTTCTTTGGGTTACTGGTGTTGATTGCCGCTGCGGGGGTAGTAGCGGTGGCGTGGACGAGCTCCTGGTGGGCGCTGCTGGGATTGCTAATGATGATTTCTTTGGCTGGCCCGGTCTATGAGGTTGCCAAAGGTGTGACCGGCAGAGCATTGATTCCAGTTCTGCGCCAAACGGGGCTTGCTGAATTCGTATGCGCCTCGGGTATTTTCGTAGGTTTAGTTTTCGCCCCCTGACGCGACTCTTACGCTGATTTGGACTGCCGAAATAAAGCAAGGATTACGTGTAATACCCGCTGGTATCGCCGCTGGTTTCTGCGCCCTATCGACAGGTTCAGGATATAACTGTAAAAGGAAACGTAAACGACAAGAGACCCGTGGACGCATCTCAAGACGAGGTTGTATATTTTGGGCATGGCAAACATCGGAATAATCGGCCTTGGAATCATGGGTCTGCCAATGGCAGCGAACCTTATAACAGCCGGCCACAGCGTAACCGGATACGACATGAAAGCTGAGTCTGTTTCCAAATTGGCAGAAAAAGGTGGCGTAGCTGCCACCTCAATTGCCGATGCGGTTGCCGGTGCGGACGTGGTTATCACCATGGTGCCCGATTCCCCGCAGGTAAAGGAAGTTGTGTACTCGACAGGTGGCCTACTCGAATGCGCATCACCAGGGCTGCTCTACATAGATATGAGTTCAATCCGCCCTGATGTCGCGGCCGAAGTGGCTGCCAGTTGCCGCGCGAAAGGCATACGTCCGCTAGACGCGCCAGTTTCCGGAGGGGAGAAGGGCGCTATCGAGGCGACACTTTCAATCATGGTGGGAGGCGACCAGTCCGATTTCGATGCAGCGTTACCAATACTTTCGGCAATGGGCAAGACTGTCGTCTATCTCGGGTCCTCCGGCTCGGGTCAAACCGTAAAAGCCGCCAACCAGTTGATCGTGGGCGGCACCTACCAGTTGGTGGCTGAGGCCATCGTCTTCCTTGAAGCCTATGGCGTTGACACCGCAGCTGCTCTTAAAGTCTTGAGCGGCGGTCTGGCTGGCAGCCGCATCCTTGAGATAAAAGGCGAATCGATGCTGCGACGCGAGTTCGCGCCTGGATTCAGAATCGACCTCCACCACAAGGACATGGGAATCGTTACTGCCGCTGCCCGTGAAGCTGGCGTAGTGATTCCGGTCGGCGCTCTCGTAGCTCAACTGATTGCAGCGCTACGTGCTCAAGGCGACGGCAGCCTCGATCATTCCGCCCTGTTACGCGGGGTGGAACGGCTTTCAGGCCGCACCGAATAAGACGCCCTGCGAAAAATCTGCTAACCCTGGAATAGATAACCGGCATGGACGGAACTAGAACTATCCTCATCGCCTGCGACAAGTTCAAAGGGTCACTCACCGGACGGCAAGTAAATCAAGCAGTGGCTGAATGTGCTGCCGCGCTTGGTCTGAACTCCCAGATTTTCCCGTTGGCCGATGGCGGAGATGGCACCTTGGACGCGCTTGAGGCTCTGGGTTTTGAGCCGGTATCGGTTCAGGTCAGCGGCCCCACTGGCGAAAGGGTCAGCACTCGTTATGTAGTCAAAGACGGCATTGCGGCGGTTGAGTTGGCGGATTCGTGCGGCATATTACGCCTGCCCGGTGGGGTTCTCGAACCACGCAAATCATCGTCGACGGGTTTGGGTGAGGTGCTCCGGACTGCTCTGCTTGACCCCGGCATCCGTGAAGTCGTGGTCGGCGTGGGAGGATCGGCCAGTTCTGATGGCGGTGCTGGCATGTTGTTCGGACTCGGTGCAGTGCTGCAAGACGCGGATGGCAACGTTGTGACACCCGATGCGGCGGCTTTGGGTCGAATCGTCAAGATTGACTTGGAGCCTGTCCGCTCACTGCTGGCAGGCCGACGTATCATCTTGGCTTGCGATGTAACCAACCCATTACTCGGAGATCAGGGTGCGGTAGCCGTGTTCGGCTCGCAGAAGGGACTGGTGGGAACGGCAGCAGCCGAAGTCGAAGCGAATATGAATCAGTGGGCTGATCTTCTGTCCGGAGCCTGTGGCCGCGATTTGCGCCAGTCGCCTGGGGCAGGTAGCGCTGGCGGGGTTGGTTTTGCGGCGTTGACAGCTCTTGGTGCGCAAATGCGTCGCGGAGTTGACCTGATTCTTGAGTTGGGTGGATTTTCTCAGAGGTTGGCTGCTGCCGCTCTAGTCGTTACCGGTGAAGGATCGCTCGATGAACAAAGCCTCATGGGCAAGGCTGTTGCAGGGGTATGCGCCGCTGTCAAGGGAGCACCCAGACCAGTTCCGGCTATCGCACTCTGCGGGAGAAATACACTCACTGCGGAGCAGATCGAGACCCTTGGTTTGGCCAAAGTCTTCGCGCTGGCAGACATCGAACCCGACCCGAGCGAATCAATGCGTCGGGCTGACTACCTGCTGCGTCAACTAGCTCACCGCACCCTAGCTGCCTGGTTCTAGCTGATTGCTTCCCTCCTGGCATAATTCTGTGGGGGCGAAACACAATGAATTCCAAAAACACGCTAGGAAATACTTCCGAGTCGATAGCATTTTCGTTGCCGATGCGTACCAGATTTCGGGGTATCAACGTGCGGGAAGGCCTGCTGGTCAAGGGCGAGGTCGGCTGGGCGGAGTGGAGTCCTTTCGCGGAATACCAATATCCGGAGATTGGGGCTTGGCGGGATGCGTGTATTGAAGCTGCCACCCAAGGCTTTCCCAAGCCACTACGCGACAAAATACCGGTGAATGTGACTGTTCCCGTAGTAGAACCCGAGCAGGCATATGCGCTCGTGGTCGAATCCGGATGCAAAACCGCAAAGGTAAAGGTCGCCGAGACCGGAACCGAATTTGCTGCTGACATTGCACGAGTTGAAGCTGTACGTGACGCGTTGGGGTCGGCTGGAAAACTTCGGGTTGATGTCAACGGAGCTTGGAGCCTAGATACAGCATTTTCGAGGCTGCGGGAACTGGCTCGCTTCGATTTGGAATATGCCGAACAGCCGTGTGCCAGCGTCGATGAGCTTGCGCTACTGCGGCGCAAATTTGCACAAGCTGGAATAGAAATTCCGATCGCAGCAGACGAGTCGATCAGGCGCAGTGACGACCCGCTGTTGGTGGCGAAACTTGAAGCTGCCGACATTGCAGTGTTCAAAGTGCAACCGTTAGGGGGAGTACGACGTTGCCTAGAATTGGCCGAACGTATTGG
>WRJP01000044.1 GCA_009778535.1 Propionibacteriaceae bacterium
ACAGTCCATGGTGCTGAAACTATCGCCCCTTTCTTTACAAAGGGAGTTTTTCTCGATATTCCAAAGCTCAAGGGTTTGGAAGTGCTGCCCGCAGCGTATGAAATTACCGCTGACGATCTACAAGCAGCTGCCGAAGCCGAAGGGATCGAGTTGACGTCCGGGTGCGTAGTGCTCATTCGTACCGGTTGGGCGCAGCATTGGCCAGATCGTGAAACGTTCGAGGGCGGGTCAGCAGGGGTGCCCGGAGTTGGGGGAGAAGCTGCGGCTTGGCTAGCCAGTTATAGTCCACGCGCCTGTGGTATTGACACCATTGCTTTTGATCCAGTACCGGTCGCTGCCGAAACACTCTTTTTGCAACCGGCACACCGTATTTTGATCGTCGAGAATGGCATTCATCTGATTGAGACTATGAATCTTGAAGAACTCAGCCGCCGTGGCGTTTACGAGTTCCTGTTCGTACTTTCTTCGCTACGTCTCGTCGGTGCGACCGGAGCTCCGGCCAGGCCGCTAGCGATCATAGGGCATAGCTCTCTGGCAGAGGGCTAGCAGCATATGATAGCTATGGTCTCATTGAGACTTAAGCAGGCAAGGGTGGTCAAGTGATAGTTGATTATTCGCCCGGGCACGGTTCCAGGAGAACAATATGGACAAACGCATAACTTTTACGCAAGCTGCGCAGGCGGTGAATGACGGTAGTTCCTTGATGGTCAGCGGCTTTCTTGACGCTGGACATCCACAGAACTTGATACGCGCTTTGCGCGAAAAAAACGTTCGAGACATAACGCTTATCTCTTTAGACGCTGGCAATGAACGTTGTGAGGTCTATTACTTCATTCAAGATGGACATGTCGGTCACATGATTGTGTCACATATAGGGCGCTGTCCAGCAGCTTCTGATCGGGTAATAGACGGCTCTATGACGCTCGAATTTAGCCCCCAAGGTACGCTCTGTGAGCGCATTCGCGCTGGTGGTGCCGGATTGGGTGGCTTCTTGACTCCTTCAGGTATTGGAACCGAAGTTGAAAAAGGCAAGCAAATCATTGAAGTGGCGGGCAAACCTTATATCTTAGAAACTACCTTGCGGGCTGATGTGGCCTTCATCAGGGCTCAGAAAGCAGATCGTTACGGGAATTTGTACTTTCGCGGAAACACTCGAAACTTCAATGTCGCTATCGCAACCGCAGCAGATTATGTAGTCGCGGAAGTGCTGGAATATTCCGACGAGCCGCTGCCCGGGGAATCAGTACACATTCCGGGACTGTTCGTGGATGCTATTGCGGTTGTGGAGGACAAATGATGGATAAGCGGGAAATAATCGTACGTCGCGTCGCGCAAGAGTTTAAAGATGGCGACGTCGTCAACCTCGGTATCGGAATGCCAACCGAAGCATCAAACTATGTGGCACCTGGTGTCCAAATTTGGTTACAAGCTGAGTCTGGCATGATCGGCTGCGGCCCAGAAGTTGAACCTGGGAACGAAGACCCTGATTTAATCGACGCTAGTGGGGCTTTTATCACAGCTATGCCGGGTGCGGCATTCTTCGATAGCACACTCAGCTTTGCCATGATTCGCGGCGGCCATGTGGACATCACCGTCATCGGCGCACTCCAGGTTGACGAAGCAGGCAACCTCGCCAGTTACATGATCCCAGGTAAGCGCATGATGGGCATGGGCGGAGCCATGGATTTGGTGGTAGGTGCAAAGCGTGTCATCATCGCCATGGAGCACCTAACCAAGACTGGCGACTTCAAACTCATGAAGCGGTGCACCATGCCTTTGACGGGGATTGCCTGTGTCGATTTAGTGGTGACTGACCTTTGCGTGTTGGAATTTGTCAACGGACAACTTCATTTGCGGGAGTGTTTTCCAGGGGTTTCCCCACAGCAAGTGCTGGAAGCTAGTCAGGCACACATCGAGGTGCCAGCACACGTCGGCGTTATGAAGGTGTAGCTGATTCACCAGTGGGCGACGTCATGGCCTTCGTTTTTCCCGGGGCTTGCGTCTAGCTTGGTGTTAATTAACGTGGCCACTGCCGCGATTCCGATGAGGATGAACGCCAGCAGTGCGACCCCGTTCCAACCGGCCACGTCCCATTGATGGGTGGCAACAATACCTATCACCGTGGAGCCTAGATAGAAGGTCAGTAAATAGGCGCTGGACGCTTGTGCTGTGCCTGATCCTTGACGCTGGGCGCGATCTACCACCCAGGCGGTGAGTAGTGCGTGGATTCCGACAAAGGAGATGATTCCGATTGCTAGGCCGATCATGATGGTGGGAACAGTGGTGGTTTGGAGAATGGCCAGTCCGACGGCAAACCCTCCGACTCCAATCGCTGTGGCGTATCCGCGCCCGAGTCGGTCAGTGAGCCTGCGGAAAATAGCCGGACCAAAGGCACCGAGCGGGTGAACTATGTACACCAATGTGGCAGCGGCACCCAACTCTAGTGGTGGTGCAGCCAGACGGAACGTCGTCGAGTTGTAAAGACCGGTATTGATACCCATGCTGGCAAATCCGATGACACAAATCAGGGCGATGACCGGGTCACGCGGCGAGGAAAAAGTGCCAAGTAAGACACGCTTGATGTTGGCCGATTTAGTTTCAAACCTGCGTGCTGCCGGTAGTATCAAGAAAAGCAAAGCCGAGGCGCTCAGTCCGATTAGACCGATAACACTCGCCGCTAGCGCCCATCCACCGATCTCGTGCAACGGAATTGGAAGTAGCCGTGCCGTGGTTCCTCCGATGGTCATGCCAGCTACGTACATGCCATTTGCACGGAGGTGAAAATCGGTATGCACTTCTTCGCGCAGATACGCTAAAGCTGACACTGGAAACCCGCAAAGAGAAAGCCCTATCAGCACCCGCGCAATCAACAGCAATTGCAAGGTGGGAACGAATGCCGAGATCAGGCAGAACGTTCCAGACAATAACAGCGACCAGCGCATTAACCGTGCACGGCCAACTCTGTCAGCTACCGGGCCGGCCACCACCAGTCCGACCATCATCGCTCCAGTCGTTGCAGACATGACCTGTGCTGATTCTGGGGCGCTTACTTGGTAGTGCTTAGCCAACATTGGCAGTAAAACTTGTACGGAATAGATCAGGCAGGAACTTGCAAAACCTCCGAAGAATAGGGCTACCACCAGTCGTTTATATGGGGTAGTTCCGACTCGGTGGCCCTCCCAGGAGCCTCCAGTGGGCGAAGGCTCAACATAGGTCACCAGGGTACTTTGCCCGTTTTTTTCGGTGTGGAAAACAGATACACGTATTTTGAGATGTAATTTCCGCATCTTGGGGAAGTGCTATGTCTAATGAGTTGACCGAAGCCGTGAACCCCGACGGCGAATTCTGCCACTTGCGTTGGAAATACTCACTTTCGGTTTGGCAGATAGGCAGCCGGAATGTGAACCCCCTCAAGTCGATGCAGTTTCCAGCCCAGTTCCTGATCGCCGTCTGCAACTATGAATCCGGTGTTTTTAACGAGCCCATCACCAATTTCTTCGGTAAATCCAGCTATACGCACCCAAGACCAAGCTCGCAGTGCTGCACCATGACTGAATAGTGCCGCTGTTTTTACTCCAGAGGTTGCTATCTGCGCGACAGCAAGGTCGAAGCGGGTCAAGAAATCTATCGCGTTTTCACCGCCTGGGATTTGCTGTGTTAGGTCGCCAGCCTTCCAGCTTTGCATCATCTTCACATAGTTGGTCGCATCTGACGACATTTCCTCAACTCCGGCACTGACTTCACGCAAACCCGGCAACACCGTAATAGTCAAGTTTAACGAATTAGCTAGTGGTGCAGCAGTTTGTTGGGTACGCACCAGCGTAGACGCGAAAATCGCTTCGATTGGGTATGCAGCCATTTTGTCAACAAGTTGCCTGGCCTGCTGCTTTCCAAGTTCATCGAGGTCAGCCCCTGGCTGCGCGGTGTCCAGCCTGAAGTCTTGATTAGATGTAGTTCGCCCGTGGCGGATAAGAATCAAACGCACACCCGAAAGTCTAGCTTCCATAGCTGCAAAGTAACGGTGGTTACGAGTGTGTTTGAAGCGTCTTACTCCGATAAAAAACCCGCAGTAAAGCAAAGACCAAGTTGAACTCCACCCAGAATGGGCGAAAAAGTGTGGTGTTTTTCTGGTACTTCGCCGCAAAGATAGTGAAAAATTGCTTGTGGGCTGCTAGCGTCAGTTACAGCATGCACGCATCACTGGTTAGGAGAAAAAACGTGAGTAAAACCCCTGTAAAAGTAGCTGTTACCGGAGCCGCCGGTCAGATCGGCTATTCCCTGCTGTTCCGAATCGCATCGGGTGCAATTTATGGACCTGATCAGCCGGTTGAACTGCGGCTGTTGGAAATCACTCCGGCGCTGAAGGCGCTAGAAGGTGTGGTAATGGAGTTGGAGGACTGCGCCTTCGATACCCTTTCTGGAGTCGAAATCGGCGACGATCCCAAGGTCATCTTCAACGGCGCCTCGCTGGCGTTGCTGGTAGGCGCTATGCCGCGCAAGGCTGGAATGGAACGCAGCGATTTGCTAAGTGCAAATGGCAACATCTTCTCAGGCCAAGGCAAGGCGCTGAATGAGGTCGCCGCCTCCGACATTAAGATTTTGGTTACCGGCAATCCGGCAAACACCAATGCGCTAATTGCGGCGAGCAACGCGCCAGACATTCCAAAGACCCAGATCAATGCGTTGACCCGACTCGATCACAATCGTGCAGTAGCACAGTTGGCGAATAAGACCCAAGTTCCAACTAGTGCAATCAAGAATTTGGCGATCTGGGGCAACCACTCCTCAACCCAGTATCCAGACATTTTCCACGCGACGGTTGACGGCAAACCCGCCGCGTCGTTGGTTGACGAACAATGGTTGGAGAATGATTTCATACCAACGGTAGCTCAGCGCGGTGCAGCCATTATCAATGCCCGCGGCCTGTCCTCGGCGGCTTCTGCTGCAAATGCCACTATCGAGCATGCGCGGGATTGGATCACAGGCACTGCTGCCGGTGAATGGGTGTCACAGTCGGTATGGTCGGATGGCTCGTATGGCGTCGCAGAAGGGATTATTTCTTCCTTCCCAGTGACCACGGCTGGCGGCGTCTATTCAATCGTGCAGGGCTTGGAGATCAACGCTTTCTCGCAGGCAAAGATAGACATTTCTGTGGCAGAACTGCTCGACGAACGTGAAGCCGTCAAGAGCTTAGGGCTGATCTAAGATCACCTGAACGACCTGGTTTGACAGCAGACCGCTGCTGTCTTGATACTGGCTGCAAGCGGACTCGGGGTCTTTGCGTACCAACGAATAAGGTTCGCCAGTTTCCCGGTTGAGTATGCCTCAAAAATGTGATTAAATGTGATATCACATTTATAGGAGGGGACGTGACGGCTGCGGTCAGTGTCGAAGGTTTCCGGATGGATTTTGGGGTCAACACCGTCATCAAAGATCTATCTTTTGAAGTGGGGCAAGGCGAAACTTTCGGGTTTTTGGGTTCAAACGGTTGCGGTAAGACCACGACGATCAGAGCTTTGCTAGGTATCTACGTTCCAACTGCGGGCAGGTTACTAATCAATCAGGAAGAATTCCATCCCGGACGTTCCGGTGCGTTAGGGTATCTTCCGGAGGAACGCGGACTTTACAAAAAAGAGCGGGTTCTTGACACGATGGTCTACTTTGGGAAGCTAAAGGGAATGGCTCCGGCGGCTGCAAAGCGTTGGTCGCAGAACTATTTGGAACGCGTTGACCTCCAAGACAAAGCAAAAACTCGGCTCGACAAGCTCTCGGGAGGGCAGCAACAAAAAGTCCAACTCGGTGTCACAATCATGAACAACCCGCAGTTGCTGATTCTGGATGAACCAACCAAGGGATTCGACCCAGTAAATAGACGGTTGTTACTTGACATCATTGCAGACCAGAAACAACGCGGAGCCACTGTGGTCATGGTCACCCATCATATGGAAGAAGTTGAACGCCTCTGTGACCGCATCATCTTGCTAAAGGATGGTGTGTCTAGGGCGTATGGCACAGTTTCGCAAGTGCAGGATGCCTTTGGGGCGACGAGTGTGAAAGTGAGTTACGAGCACCCTACAGTCTTACCGACTGGGGAAAGTTATGAGATTTTGTCTGATGGCTGGGGCAAAGCTGAATTGGCGCCAAAGGTCGGAGTTGATTCAGAAGCCGTGTTGCAGGAGTTAATCAACAGCCAGGTTCGAGTTTCGGAATTTGTACACTCGCGGCGTTCGCTGGATTCGATCTTTGTCGAGGTCTACGGGAAGGATGCCTGATGGGTAACATTTCAAAAGTCGTCAGCTTTGAAATATCTCGCACGCTGAAGAAGGCGAGTTTTTGGTTTACAACTCTTGCTATCCCAGCCCTTATTGCGGTCGTAGGTGTCATCGCCGCATTTGCCTCTTTTGCTTCTGCTGAAGCTGCGCTAGAGCTGGCAGAAGACGATAGATTCAGTTTCGAGTACGTAGACGAATCTGGGCTGATCTACCCCATATCTTCTGGAAAACAAGTATTCGATGTGCAACTTTGTGCCGAAAATGCTATTGCGGAGAAAATAACCGCATGCTTCCATTATCCGGCAGACTTGTCCAAAGACTCGGTGGTAATCACAGCCCAAGATGTCGGCTTGGTTGAGAATTCGCGTTATGAGGCAGTCGCAGTGAAACTGCTTCAAGACAGTATCGACAAACGCATTGCTGATCCGCAACTGGTGGCGTTAGTGCGGGCTGGGGTGAGCACCCAGCTAACTACTTTCCGCGATGGGACACCTGCTAATGGACTTGCCGAGGCGATTGCTCCCTTGTTTTTTCCGGTCATGCTATTTCTGCTGATCGTGATGCTCGGCAATCAGATGCTTTCAGCGTTCCTTGAGGAAAAGGAGCACCGGGTAGCAGAGATGATTCTCACCACAATAAATGCCCGCAATCTGCTGGTTGGCAAACTCATCGGGATAGTGGTCACCGGTCTGGTACAAATGTCTGTATTCCTCATTCCCGCCCTTGCGGCGTTAATTGTGTGGATTGCCACCCCGATTGCCGGCATCACGTTGGTTTTCGATCCGCTCCGGATGTGTATGGGCGCGTTGCTGCTGTTGGGCGCATTTTGCCTCAACATGGTGTCGGTGGTGACTGTCGGGATGATCATGCCTACTGCCAAAGAGGCAGCTGGGTTGTTCACGCCGGTTCTACTTGCCTCGATTATGCCGCTGTATGCGTCCGGGATGATGGTAACTTCGCCCAACCACCCTGTTGTCCAGGTGCTGACCTTTTTCCCCTGGTCTGGAGGGCTGACTGGTTTGGTGCGCAATGCTTTTGGAACGCTTGATTTGGCTCAAGGGATAGTCGTTATCGTCATCCAGTTTGCGTTTGCGGTTCTGATCGGATTTGTAGCTTCGCGTATCGCACAATACGGGTTGATCTCGTACACCAAAGCCTTGAATTTACGCGCTGTGCTGCGTCGATCTTGAGTCAGCTATCTTTGCGTTAACCCCTGTTGGCATTAACTTTTGGTTATGGTTCGCGCGGTTAGGACTTACGCTCTGGGTGTTCTTTTTCCCAAGCGCTAAGTTGCTGTTCTAGCGCTTTCATGAGCTCAAATACCTGCGAGGGTGGGATACGAACCCGAGACACAACAGTGGCTTCCCGAATAACGGTGTCGTCCTCCATGCGCGGAGGTTCAGAAAAAGCCGCAAAATCGAGAACGAAGGCCTCGTCGGTGTGCCAGGCGCGGATAAAATCAGCGAAATTCCCACCAGCTAGTTCTTCACGAATACGGACTTGGAGTTGTTGCTCAGGCATGGCTAAAGCCTAGCTGCAATTCGGTGTTTCAGTTTGAATTTGACGTTCTCTTTGCGATTCAGATCGCAGTTTCTAGGTAATATGAGTCCAAGATTGGAGCGACCAGAGGGGAAATAGTGCTAGACAATGAGTACGACAGCGGCAGGCTTTTTAATGCTCCCCAAACTCAGACCAACTATTCTGACGCGAAACGGGTTGCAGATGCCGCTACTTCGCGGCAAGCCATGACAGTTGAGCGTCTGGCCGAAAAAGTACTGGAAGGCTCACGGCAGCACATCGCGCGTGCCATCACCCTAGTGGAATCGTCCCATCCGGATCATCGCCGCATTTCACGAACCCTGCTGCGGATTTTGCGACCGTATGCTGGAAAGGCAATACGAGTAGGTATTTCTGGCGTTCCCGGTGCTGGAAAATCCACGTTCATTGATGCGATGGGGCGCAGACTCATTGATATGGGACATCGGGTGGCAGTACTGGCAATCGACCCAACATCAACAAAGACGGGCGGTTCAATCCTGGGAGACCGTACCCGTATGGGAGAGCTAGCAGCATCTGATGCGGCCTTCGTGCGTCCCTCCCCAACATCGGGACATTTGGGTGGAGTTGCACGAGCCACCAGAGAATCAATGATCATCACTGAAGCCGCCGGATTCGATGTGACCCTCATCGAAACTGTCGGCGTCGGACAATCTGAAGTCGCTGTAGCGGGCATGGTAGACACCTTCTTACTGATCACACTGGCACGTGCCGGTGACCAGCTACAAGGCATCAAACGCGGCATCTTGGAAATGGCCGACATCATCACGGTAAACAAGGCCGACGGAGAGCACGAAACCGAAGCCCGAATGGCAGCTCGTGATCTGCAAGTAGCCATGAAGCTGATTAACTCAGACCCCGATGCGCCGCGTGCGCAGGTGCTCACCTCAAGCTCGGTAACTGGGAAAGGTTTGGACGAACTGTGGCAAGCTATCAAAGCCCATCGTGCCCAGCTGGAAGCCAGTGGCGAGCTAGAGTCTAGGCGCGCCAAACAACAACTGGAATGGCTGTGGGCGCTAGTCAACGGCGAGTTGGAAGACGCCATGCGACGTTCGCAACGAGTCAAGGACATAGCCGGTGAGCTAGAAGCAGAAGTAGTGTCAGGGGAGTTATCAGCGCTGGAAGCTAGCACCGCTATCATCAGCGCATTCGCTCAAGACATTCCAACTTTGATTCGTGCCGAAACCCACTGATAGGTCTTGGACGATGTAGTTGCTAAGCCCTGCCGGGGCTCACTTCTTGGTAAACACTGGCATGATCCCATCAAAAGTGATGGCGATGCCTAGCCCGTGTGCAGCTATGAAGCCAATCCCGGCAAGCATCCCCAGCATCACAAAGGCGAATGCCGCATATGCGACTAGCCGACCTGCCAAGTGCGGCTTTTTTTCTTCCCCAACCGCATGTTCTTCAGCCTCGCCGCCAGTGCCCCAAGCTAACGCGCGAATTCCGAATGCGAACAGTGCAGGTAAACCAGCACCGAAAAGGATTCCTGCTAATAGAATCTGCCAAGCTGCATTAAGTACGGCCATAAACTGTTCCATTACGCATCCTCCTTCCATTCTTCGTTCACATTGGCAGAACTAATCCTGTTCCGGCGTGAAATCACATAAAATCCGCAGGCGATGGCCCCAAGCAAACCAAAGACAGTGAACGCACCCACTGGGCCGCCTATCGCATTACCAATCAGGTACATCAACGCTCCAATGAGACCAGCCGCAGGGAAGGTGGTCAGCCAGGCGAAAAGCATTTTTCCAGCCACAGACCAACGTACTTTTGCCCCGATCCCAATGCCGGTTCCCATGATCGATCCGGTAGCCACATGCGTGGTTGACAGCGCGAAACCCAGTTGACTGGATGCGAGAATGACAGCAGCGGAAGAGGCCTCGGCGGCCATCCCTTGCGGGCTGGAGATTTCTACCAAGCCATGCCCCATGGTGCGGATGATCCGCCAACCACCGATATAGGTGCCTGCCGCGATCGCTAAAGCGCACGCGAGCTTTACCCAGAACGGGATGGAGTGCAGATCATCCCAGTGACCGCTTGCAATGAGCGCCAAGGTGACTATACCCATGGTTTTCTGTGCATCATTTGTGCCGTGGGAAAGTGAAACTAGCGATGCGGTGCCGATTTGACCCCAACGAAAACCAGTTTCGCGGTAGTACTGGTTCACGCCATTAGTTATTGCGAAAACCAAGCGGGTGCCGATAGCAGAAACTATCACCGCAATCAGCGGTGATAGCAATGCTGGTATTGCTACTTTTCCCACAACCCCGCCGAGGCTGGCACCCTCACCGAACCATTTGACTTCATTGAAGCCCAGTCCAGCGATTGTTGCACCTACCAAACCTCCAAACAAGGCGTGAGATGAGCTTGACGGCAGACCCCACAACCAGGTGAGAACGTTCCAAATGATGGCGCCCGCGAGGCCAGCCAGCAGAATCAACAAAATGTTGAACCCGCCGTCGGTGACAAGCTCGGGACGCACCCCACCTGTTGAGGTCTGGATGCGGATCACGGCAGTGGTCACAGTCAACGCAACTTCTACACTCAAGAAGGCGCCGACAAGATTCAGAACTGCGCACAGCGTTACCGCGGCTTTCGGAGAAAGAGCCTTGGTCGCGATGGAGGTAGCCATCGCGTTCGCTGTGTCATGAAACCCGTTAGTGAAATCAAAGGCCAAGGCGGTGAGCACCACAATGACCAGAAAAATAAACACAGGATCCACACTCCAATCGTATGGGGAAAGTGAACTGTACGTGAACATGAACTGAAAGAATGAGAAATTTTTGAGATAACCACTAGCTCTGCTAGCTCGGCTGGTTTAGTTGCTGCTAGTTGGCTCTTAGTTCTGCTTCATTCCATACAGAGCTTCCAGGTTACCAAGCCAGGTGCGCAGCACTTGATAGACAGGTATTTCCAGCGTCTGTGTTAATGTTGAACTAAGAATTTCAACATGGAAAGAGATCATGCGTAATAAAATCACCTCAGGCGTTTTGCTAATAGTCTGCGCCTTAGCATTGCCGTTCTTTTCGGGCTGCTCCCTCGGCGTAGATGTGAATAAAGAACTGCAAAACGCCTCGGAAACGATCAATGCGACTTGTCCTATGATGGTGGACGCCGAAACCCAGTTAGATAACACTGAGGTTGCGGACAAAATGTTGATCTACAACTACACCATGATAAATTTCGCCAAAGCCGACCTCACTGATGAGCAATTGACTCAGGTGAAAGCCACTATGCAAAGGGATCTGTTAAATCTCATTAAAAGCTCACCTGAGATGAAAGTATTTAGGGACTTTGGAGTCTCGCTTAAGTACGTATATCGCAGCAGTGACGCCCTAGAGCTGTTCTCGCTGACTTTCACGCCGGAAGATTACGCATAGCGGCTAACGCCTGCTCGTCGCTGTCACCCGATTGGTGCCCAATCAGGGCCAGTTTCGCCAAGTGCCTCGTCTAACTTCTTGAACAGCGGTGTGGGTTGCGCCAACAGGGTTCCGGCTTCCAGCGGGCGTGAAGCCCAGATCGCCGACTGCGCGGCGTAGTCACCGGTGAGTACCGAATAGTCCGGTTCGTCTTCGCCGCTGACGGTCTCGATCTTCGGCTGAGCTGCCCATACGCCTTCCCCACCCAGCATTTCATACACTTTCTGCGCGGCGTGCGGCAGGAAGGGTGTGAGCATCGTGTTGACGTCAGAAACTACTTGCAAACAGGTGTAGAGAATCGCGTCCCGACGTTCCGGCTGTCCCTTCAGCTTCCATGGCTCAGACTCGGAGATGTATTTGTTTGCTGCTCCAACAATCCGCATCGCTGCGGAAATGGCCTGCTTGAATTTGCACGTCCTTAACAGAGCGCCGACGGTGTCGAAAGCGTTACTGGCGGCCGCTAATAGCTCCCGATCAGTATCGCTTAGTATCAGCGGTTCAGGGATTGAACCTACCTGCTTGAATGCCATGGACACAGACCGATTTACAAGGTTTCCCCACTCGTTTGCCAACTCAAAGTTATTGCGGCGGACGAATTCATCCCAGGTGAAATCGGCGTCGTTATTTTCTGGTCCGGCAACGGCAATGAAGTAGCGCAGTGCATCTGGCCCGTATTCGCGCAGGAAATCGCCCACATAGATGACATGAGAGCGTGAAGTGGAAACCTTGGAGCCGCTCATCGTTAGATATTCAGAACTGACTACTTCAGTGGGCAGATTCAGCTTTCCAAAAGCTCCGACTTCCCCGCTACGATCTCCAGCACCGTTATGTCCCAAAAGCATTGCTGGCCAGATGACAGAGTGAAAGACGATGTTGTCCTTGCCCATGAAGTAGTAGCTGAGTGCCTTGGGGTCAGTCCACCACTGCTGCCAAGCATCTTTATCGCCACTGCGCTTTGCCCACTCCACTGAAGCAGAGAGGTACCCAATCACAGCATCAAACCAAACATAGATTCGCTTCATGGGTTGATCGCGCCAACCATCGAGCGGAATCGGAACCCCCCAGTCCAAGTCACGGGTTATTGCCCGAGGCCGCAAGTCTTTCAAAAGGTTTGAGGAGAATTTCAAGACGTTGGGACGCCAATCATCACGGGTCGAAAGCCAGTCGCCTAGCACTTGGGTGAACGCTGGTAGATCGAGGAAGAACTGCTCCGAGTCTACAAACTTTGGTTTTTCTCCGTTCACCTTAGATCGCGGATTGATTAGATCAATGGGGTCAAGTTGGTTGCCGCATTCGTCGCATTGGTCGCCGCGAGCGCCGTCGAAACCGCAAATCGGGCAGGTGCCCTCAATATAACGGTCGGGTAGCGTACGTCCGGTGCTGGGACTGATAGCGCTCTGCTCCTGCTTCGCAACGACGTAGCCATTTTGGTGGAGCGCTTTGAAGATTTCTTGAGTGACCTGATAGTGGTTTCGGGTCGTTGTACGGGTAAAAAGGTCATATGACAACCCCAGCCCTGCAAGGTCGGTTGCGATCACTTGGTTG
>WRJP01000045.1 GCA_009778535.1 Propionibacteriaceae bacterium
AAGACCCGCGTAGCGCCGTCCAGATTGAGTATGAAATGCTCATCGACAGCCCGTATGAATACACCAGTGATGATGTCCTCTACGAATCGAACGGTGCCCGCCGGAGCATTACCCGCGAAGATTTCTTTGCAAAACCCCAACCCTGCTTCCGCGCATCAGCTCTGGGTAAGAAATACGGTTGGGGAGTCCACGCCGACTCTGAAGGCAAGATTGCGATCTACGCTATCGAATCAGACGACTACCAACGTCTCGCCGCTGACCAAAACATCAAACACCTGGTAGCCATGCGTTCGTCGCGGAAATGACCCGAGCCTGGGGCAGTCTGTGCAGAAAAACTGCATATTTCTAGGCAGCTCTACCTGTTGCCTTTGATCGGTTGCAGTGGGATCATCGTCCTATCGTATGACTCAAAAGCGAAGGCTCAGCCAATTAGGAGTTCGATATGAAACAAGAAAATACTGGACGCATCCTTCGCCCCCTCACAATTTTGCACTCCAACGACCTGCATGGCGACTTTCTAGCAGACGAAGTCGACGAGAGTCTCTTTGGCGGCATCTCCATGCTTTCTGGTTATGTGTCTAAGGTGCGCCGCGAGGCAGAGAATGTTATTTACTGCATCGCTGGAGACATGTTGCAAGGTTCTATCATCGATAGTGAGTTTAAAGGGCTTTCGACCATAGAGATCATGAACATGCTTGCTCCAGACATTGCCACGATAGGCAACCACGAAATCGACTACGGACTGGCACACCTGCTATTCCTCGAACGTTGTGCGAAATTTCCAATCGTCAACTCCAACCTCTACATAAAAAACCCATACACTCGCCTATTCAAGTCACATGAAGTATTCGAAGTTGATGAAATGGAAATACTGTTCATCGGGATTACCACCGAAGACATCATCCGGAGCATCCAAAATGATATTCTCGGCAGTTTTGTCAGCCTTGAAGACGCGGCGCGCGAAGTCGGGATAATTTGTAACGCCTACCGGGATGTTGACATCGATTTCACTATCCTTCTCACCCATATCGGCTTTGAAGAAGACAAGAAACTGGCTGCACTGTTGGATCCAGACTGGGGCGTTGATCTCATCCTTGGCGGACACTCCCACACTATCCTCCAGCAGCCAGAAAAGGTTGCCAACATTCTCATCGCCCAGGCAGGGGTAGGAACAAAGCAAATTGGACGCTTCGACATCATCGTCAATACCGACACCAATAACATCCATGATTTCACTTGGGAACTCATTCCAATTGATAGCTCGCACTGTCCGCGTGATATTGAAATGGAAGAAACCATTATGGAGTTCAAGGCAAAGACAGATGTGAAATATGATCGGGTACTGTGTCGTCTGGGTCGTGAACTGACACATCCAGACCGCTACCAGGAAACCGAACTCGGTAACCTCATTGCCGACATTTTGCAGGAGGAAACCGGTTTGGATCTCTTCTTGGTGGGATCCGGTTCAGTTCGCAAAGAGCTAGTATCAACTTTGCTAAAGCTCAGCGAATTTCTGGAGTTTTTCCCCTACGATGACAAGCTAAGACAAGTAAAGGTAACCGGAGCCCAACTCAAACGCATGCTGAGATTTGTTTTCAGAGAGGAAATGTTTACCTGCGACCACACGGAGTTTTATCAACTCTCCGCAGGCATCCGGGTAGTATTCGATCGGGCGACCAGAGAGTTCGTCGAGTTTTCGTTACATGGCGAGCCGCTTGACCTCGACAGGTTGTATGCGATCGGACTCCAGGAATTCCACTTCAAGAATTTCGAGGATTTCTTTGGCATCCCCATAGATGAAGTACTAGCGAACGAAAAAGCACGCGTTGTGGGCACATCAGTGCACGACATTCTCATCGAATACCTTTCCTGTGCCCAGATTCTTAACTCTGGCGTGACCGGTCGTATCGAGTTCAAAAATCGAGATTGTCCCTGTCTGAATTCATAACAAACTAGTGAAGCAGCGGTATTTCGTGCTATGGATACTGCGAGACGGGCTGCGCCCATCCGCAGCATGACTTTTTGAGGGATTTTGCAGTCGCGGAATCCAGAGCAATCAGTCGTTAAACAAGAACGAATCGGTAAAACTTTAAACCTGCTAACCTGCGGTCATGATAGCGACGGATAGCGGCGGCAGGGTTAAGGTTCCATCAGCCAGTGAAGGGGTTTGGCCATCTGCGGCGGGAAGCAGGGTGTGAGCCAGCGTGACGGACTCAGCGCCAACATCGGCAAGGTTCTGCTTCAACTCGACATCGCTGAAGTTGATAAAAACGTAGACAGACTCGCCTTGGTAATCACTGCGCGAAGCATAAATAGCTGACTCAGATGCCTGCAATGACGTGTAAGTCCCGCGCGCTATACCCGGATGCTTGGCTTTGATGGCCAAAACCGCGCGATAGAAGTTCAGCAACGAATCTGGGTCTTTGAGTTGTTCATCAACGGCAGTGACGTCACTTTGGTCATATGTACCCTCTGGCGGCGGTGCCGTGATACCAGCTAGATCAGTTGCTGACCAAACCATCGGCATCCGCTTGTTTGGGTCGTTTCCAGAACCCACCATGCCGACTTCTTCCCCGTAGTAGATGAACGGATTGCCAGGCAGCAACAAATAGGTGGCCGCAGTGAGTTTTTGCAGCGGCAGCGACCGCATCAGATAGCCCGCCGACCGCGCGGTGTCGTGGTTGGAAATGAAAGCGGCATCAATCGCATTTGGGTTGGCTTCGTGGATTCGGGCATTCCATTCCGCAGTCGCCACCGAAAGCCAGCCGCCTTCTTTTGCAGAAATTGATCGGTGAATCGTCCCTTCAGGTCCAGCGAAGGGGAAGTTGAAGAAGCCTTGCACCCCACTGCTGAAGTACGACGCGATCTGATCGCCGCCAGTCCAGGCCTCACCCACCAAGTAAGCATCAGGGTTAATCTCCTTGCAGGTTTCGTTTAGCCAGTTCAAGAAATCCAACGTGGCTGCACCATCTTGGGGATTTATCCAAGTAGTAGCGTCGAGACGAAAACCGTCTACTCCTTCGTTCATCCAGAAAGCCACGATGTCGGCCAGTTCATCGCGTACCCGCGGATTCCCTAGGTTCAGATCGGGCATATCGGCTGTGAAAGCCGCAGTGTAGTAAATATCTGTACCCTCGTATTGGGTATATCCAGGTTGCGGTTCACGCGAAAAGTAGAAGTAGTTGATGTATTTACTAGTGGTACCCGCCTGCAAAGCCTCCACCGCCTCAAGAAACCAAGGGTGCTGAGACGAGGTGTGCTGAATGACTAAATCCAGCAATACCCAGATTCCTAGCTCGTGAGCTTTGGCCATGAATGCGCGAAAATCATCCATCGTGCCAAATTGCGGGTCGAGGTCAACGTAATCGGTCACATCGTATTTGTGGTACGACGGTGAAGGATTTATCGGAGTCAACCAGATTCCGTCCGCACCAACATCACCTCGAATGTACTCCAGCTTGCTGGTGATACCAGCCAGATCACCAATCCCATCACCGTTAGAATCAGCGAAACTGCCCACGAAGATTTCGTAGTAGTTGCGGTACTGGTCAACTGACGCCGGAATTGGGGTAACGGACGGCGTTGGGGTAGCGCAACTAGTCAGTGCCAGGGCGCATGAAACCATTACTGCCATTGCTTTAGCGAGGATGCGAGCGTTCATCGTATTCCTATCGTGTCATCAAAACACCAGACCCAGCACCCCAGCCGTTGCCAGAACGATGGGGTAGGCGGCGTAGAAAAAGGTTCTTATTTTTTTAGGGGCGGCTTCGCCGTTACGGAAGTGCAACACCACCAATCCGAGGGCTGGAAAAACCAGCGCCAACGCCCCGATCACACCGGCAGTCAACATCATCGTGTTGATGCGCTTTTCTAACAGGTAAAAGACCAACGTCATCGCAAAAAGAACGATCCCGCCTGGCATCAGCCCAAATCGCATCCCGACGTTGAACAACACCAGCCACGTCACTCCGGCCACAGTGACACAGATGCTGGCCAACACCCGTGCCAGCGGCGCATACTGCTCCAGGAAGCGCAAAGCGGCCATCACCACCAGCGCAGTCAGCAGCGCAAAAACTGGATTTTGCGACGACATGTCCCAAAACCGTCCACTGGTTGCCAAGTCGTACGGCACTTCCGAAACCACCGCTAGTACGCCCAGACGTACCCCGTAGCGAAGCCTGTCGTGAGTGTGGCGAAAGCCCGAACACAGTAACCAGGCGTAGATCGGAAAAGCCATCCAGGAAATCGCTTCGAGCAGGACAGCTAGGGTTAAATCTCCAAACGGTGCCGCATCCAGATCAGGCGGCAATTTCGCAGCCACCAAGGCAGAACTAAGACTAGACACTGCGACAAACACCAGGCCGATGACCTTCAACTTCAGGTCAGACAGGCCACGGGCTTTCTGCGGAGGTTCCAGCTCCTTACCCCTTCACTGCGCCGGACATCGAGGACTGATAGAACCGCTGCATCACGATGAACAAGATGGCAATCGGAATCGAAACCACCACAGCACCGGCAGCGAAGCGGGCAAACCATTGCGTGATGTATTCGCGCTGTAACATCTGCCACATGCCGACCGGAACTGTATACCTGTCCTGGGTGCGGGCGATAACTCTGGCAGCCACGAAGTCCAGCCACGGCACCAAGAACCCCACGATCGCCTGGTAAACCATCATCGGCTTGGTGATTGGCAAAATAATGCGGGTAAAGATCTGCCAGCGCGTACAGCCATCCAACATCGCAGCCTCGTCCAAGGACATCGGAATGGTGTCCATAAAGCCTTTCATGATGTAGAACGTGGCTCCCGAACCGGCGGAATACACCAAGACCAATGCGATCATAACTCCGCCTGTGGTCTCGGTAAGTCCCATAGCTTTGGCCATAAAGTAAAGCGCGAGTGCGGCCATGATCCCTGGGAACATGCCCAAGATGAGTGCCGAATTCATAAACGGACGGCGGAACTTGAATCGTAACCGACTCATCACAAAACCCACCGATAGCACGAAGAACAACTGAATGACGCACACGCAGATTGAAACAATCAACGTCCGCATGAACATGGCCGGGAAGTCTATGACCGAGCTGTTCGTAAATAGTTGCACATAGTTGTCTAAGGTGTATTCAGTCGGGAAGAAGGTGCTCATGTAGGGGCCGGTTTGCTTGTTGAAGCTCTCCATGATTATCCACACCACCGGCACGACCCACAGCACCGCCATCACGGTCAAGAAGGTGTGAGAGACGATATTCCCAGTAAGTCGCCTGGCACGCAGGCTGCCAGCTTTCTTCGCCGACGCAGAGGAAACTTGGTCGTTATTCGTCGAGGTTATGTCTGTCACCTAAATCCCTCCTCGTTCTTGTAGGACGCGCTACTTCGGTAAGTAATCAAGGACACCGTCGCCAACACGATGAATGTCGCGATGCCGATGACAGCACCAATGTTGTAGTCACCTCTATCGACAGTGAGCTTGTATAACCAGGTGATGAGCAGGTCAGTGTGCCCGGCTGATTCTCCGACGGTGAACGGCGCACCGTTCGATAAGAGGAAGATCACGTTGAAGTTGTTAATGTTTCCAGTGAATGTGGTGATCAGATATGGAGTCATTACGAAGAAGATGTAGGGCAATGTGATGCGCGTATATGCCTGCCACCAGTTCGCACCGTCGATCTCTGCTGCTTCGTAGAGCTCGCCAGGTATGTTCTGCAAGATGCCAGTAACCTGCATGATCGTGTATGGAATGCCGATCCACAGGTTGACGACAATCACAGTGGCTCTGGCCCACCAAGCGTCAGTGAAGAACGGCATTGAGGTCTCAATCCAGCCCCAGCTCTTTAGTAACTGGTTGACGATGCCTTGGTCTTGCAGCATCTGAGAGATAACCAGCAGCGAAACAAATTGTGGAACGGCGATCGACAGTGAGAACACCGCGCGCCACATGCTCTTGAACCTAGTTCCATTTCGCAGAATGATCATTGCCATAAACATGCCGAAGAAGAAGTTCAAGAAGGTCGCAAATACCGCCCATGTCAGTGTCCAAGCCAGAACCCGCAGGAACACAGTCAGGTTGACCCCACTGTTTCCTTTCTCGGGACTAAAGACCGTAGCAATAGTCTCAAAACCCACCCAGTTGAATGCTGGAGTGTTGTTTCGGTCGAAATTGGTGAAGGCCAACAAAATCATGAATGCCAGCGGCACGACGGTAAAGACTATGATGCCCATCAACGGCAAGCTCATCAACGAAACGTGAATGCGGCCATCGAGTAGCCCGCGCACATCGGAGACTAAATCTGGCGTTTCTCCTTTTCGGGCTTGAAGCATTTGAGCAGCAAAGGCGCTCTTTATCGCAGCTGCCCAAGCGACGATAAATGCACCAATAATGAAAATCCAGGCCACTCCGTAGAGCAGCACCTCGACTGAGTTGGTCGGCGGAAAGTTGACGAATTCGTTGTTTTCATTCCAACCCTGCGTGCCTTCGGTGACTGGGCCAAGTTCACTTAACCCAGCAAGCTGCGATATTCCATAGCGAACTAAGGTGAAGATGAAAATGGCCTGCACTGCTAAGAAAAGCAGACCCTTTAGGTATTGTTTGCGGACGATATTACCCAAGCCCATGATTAGCGCCGAACCCTTAGTGAACACGTCGCCGTGTTTGAAGGCGTTAGGCAGGGTTACTGCTAGGGCTGGTTTAGGCTTTCGCTCTGCGACGGGACTCGCCTCTTCGTCGATGACTGGCGTGGACGTCATAGGCTAACTCCACCTCTCTTCGGGGTTGGAAAAAAGAACCTGCTCAGAAGCTACCACAAAAAGGCAGCTTCTGAGCAGGAAATTAGTTTTTGGTTTATTAGGCTTTAGCCTGCCATTGAGCTATTCCATTGCTCAGTCTTCTCGGCCGCATTCGCAGCGGTGACATCGCCAGCAAGCAGTGCTCTACCGAAGGTCTGCGAAGGATCCCAGAAGTTACCCATGGCTGCAACAGTTGGCTGCAATGCCGAAGCATTGTTGACTGTGTCCATCTGAGCTATAGCTACCGGAGAGGCAGCGACAGCAGCGTTTGTAGCCAATGTCGAATCCGACGGAATAATGCCGCGCATATCGAAGTGATCTTGCTGTGCCTGCGTTGAACCTAAGAATGCGGCGAACATTGAAGCTGCCTGCGGTGCGGCTGAATTCGGATTGAAAGCAGCAGCTTTAGAACCAGCAAACGCCAACATCTGAACTTCCTTGCCATCAAGGGTGAAAGTTGGCGGCTGAGCAGCACCGTATTTGTCGCCAAGAGCGCCAGAAACGTCGCCGACATGCCACGAACCTGAGAAGTAGGCTCCAATCGACCCATCCTGTAGTCCAGCCAAACCAGCATTATTGGCATCGTTTACGAAGTTCTTGTTCTTCACCAGCTCTACGAGGTATTTGGTAACTGCGGTGGCATTATCGCCTGCGAAGTTGATACCTGCGGCCTCATCGGTGCCATCTGCACCAAACAGCGTCGCACCGTTGCCCAGATACCAGGAAGCGATGTACCAGGCGGTATCCAATGGGAATGCAACCTTTCCCTTGGCCAGCATCGTGTCGAGGTTCTTCACATCGTCGGCGGTGAAAATATCAGTGTTGTAGTACATGAACCAAGTATTGGCAGTGTAAGGAACCCCGTACAGCCTGCCACTAGGGCCAGTCAGCGAGGTGATCATCACATCAGAGTTGGCCGCTTTGACTTGAGCTTCCACATCTGGAGAAAGCGTGCCTATGGCGTTGGACTGGATGAGTCTGCCAAGTTGGTCATTGGCGAACAGATAGACATCGGCAGCGGCGGCAGGGTCTTGCTGCACTGTATTCGCTGCGTCACCTTCAGAAACTACTGCGTTCTTCCAGGTGATAGTGAATTCGGGATGGGCTGCCGCGAAGGCTGCCTGCTGCTTGGGCAGCCACGAATTCGCATCTGCTTGGTCTTCTTGCGGAGCCCACACCGTGAGTGTCACTGCGGTGGGAGCCGCAGAGGTAGCAGGCGGTGCTGACTCAGAGTTGGTAGGGGGATCGGATGGAGTTGGAGTGGCCGCTGGCGTGCAAGCAGCAAGCGCCAAGCTCAAACCAGCAGCAGCTACGGTTAACATAATCGGACGAATTTTCACGAAACGTACCTCTCGCGTCTAGACAGTGCGACAGTTTGCCGCCCTGTAAGGGGCTAGGCTCCAACCGATAGCAAACCGGGTGTACCCGGTAGCCAGCTTCGGAGCCACAGGCCTTCGGCAAAGAAGTCCTTCGCAGAAAGCCTTATTAACTTATGACAGCATAATGTCACAAACGCCCTCGTAATACACCCAAGAATAGGAATTATTGAATAACTATCTGACAACAACTTCCAGGAGTGGCTCTAGCACAGCCGGTTGCTAGGCCGCAGAAGCCGCCCAATGACAAGAAAACCAGTTCAGCGCTTACGCAGCGCCATGATCAAGGCCAGTATGCCCAGCCCGATGAGAGCGAAAGGTGCTATGTAGCTCAAGACATCCCAGCCTCTGCTGCCAAGTATGAACAAAACTGCAGAAGTTGCAAAGGCAGCGATGGTCGTCCAAAGCAGACTCTTTGAAATACCGGAGCGTATGGTCACCAGTAGGCCGACTAACAGGCTCGCTGCCAAGGCGGCGCAGACATAGCGTCCGCTGTGAAATGGTGACAAATTTCCTGCCTCAATGCGGGGTATCAACACCGCAATGCTCACGCATGACAGTCCTACTGCTATCAGCCAACCTTGACGAGTGCGTTTGGCTGGCGGAGCCTTTGTTTTGATAGCCACAGCAGCTTCACTAGTCGTAACTTGGTTTTCCATCCCGAGGTATTGCTGCGGCGCGGCCACCGGAGCTACGCCAGGGTTGATGAAAACCTGCTCTTGGTAGGCGCTTTGCGGATAACTGCCAAGATATTCCACACCAGGTGATCCAAAGTTGGAGTTTGTGAAGTGCTGCTGGCTTGCGGTTGTATTGGAGAAATCATTGCCCTGTTGATGTTGGGAAACCCGTTGCCGCCAAGCTTCGGCAGAGCGCTCAAAGGGGGTTGGCTCGGGCGTTAGCGAACGCGGATTCTTCTTGCGTTTGGTTCGCATATAAATGAACAAGGCGATGATCGCAACCGGAAATGCGAAAGCTCCGAACGATCCGTTGGCTATTCCGAACCCGATAATCAGTACCGCGAAAGTAACGCCAGCTAATGCCGGTAATGGCCAGGTACGAGTGAAGCCGAGAACTTTGGTGATGGGCGGGTCAACATTTCCTTGGCGCGGCATCACAGCCAGGCCAGTGAGGTAGCCAGCAATGCCGATACCCCCGAAGAATGACAGTATGACCGTAGCTATTCTTACCAGTTTGGGGTCAATATTCAGTCGCTGCGCGATTCCAGCACAAACGCCACCGAGGACGCGAGCGTTTACCGGTCGATACAGCACTGGAGTATTCATGTTTCTATCTAAGCCGCCGATCATCGTTTCTGCCATAGGGGGATACCCTGAGCAAATCCGGTTATCAACACTGATACGCCTGGGGGATGACACAAAGGCCTATGTAGTTGTGGCACAGTTGTGGTGATGGAAGAACGCAGTCCGCAATCGAGCAGGCCAATCAGCGAGGCTTGGATTGGCGGCGTGTGCGCCGGGTTGGCAAATCACTTGAAATGGTCGGTACTGGCACTACGACTGCTGTTCGTACTCGCAACCTCGTACAGACTAATTGGTGTTGTCATTTATTTAGCGCTGTGGCTGGTCATGCCAAACCGCAAGCTGGAATCGACCACCTGGGGTTTGGATGCCGCCGAACGGCGCGGAATGCGCTCTGAAGCTGTTGGCAGGAAGCGTTTTTTCGATTTCGGGATCGCGGTGGCGCTGCTGCTACTAGGCAGTGGCCTGATATGGATTGTGGAACGTTCCGGGGCAGGTTTGGGAACGTATTTCATTCCGGCAGCTCTGGGTGCTTTGGGTCTAGGTGCAATTTGGTGGGAGACCGACCGTATCCAGCTAGTAGATCGTCCCCGCACCGGCATCACAGCTTGGCTGAGCATCTTGGCGCACAACTGGACAAAGATTCTCATAGTCTCGCTGGGGTTATGTTCTCTTGCGGCGGCTGGCGCTTGGATTGTTATTGATCATCCCCTTGACGACGCTGCCCGCACCGCACTAATCATAGGCCTGCTGATCGTCGGGTTAGGGCTGGCCGTAGCACCGCTGCTGCTGCAACTGCGTCAGGAATTGGCGTTGGCTAGAGACGGAAAACTCGTTGCCGACGCACGCGCAGATATGGCTGCCCACCTGCATGATTCGGTGTTGCAGACTTTGGCTTTGATTCAACGTCAGGCTGACGACCCGCAGCAGGTGCAGGCTTTAGCCAGAAAGCAAGAGCGCGAATTGCGGGCGTACCTGTATGAAGAAGAAGCCGAGGAAGCCTCATTCAGCCAAGGGCTCAACCAGCTCATCAAATCAGTTGAGGACGCTCACGACGTGAGCATTGAACTCGTAGCGGTAGGCGAGGTGCAAAGTTGTCCGGCTGAGAAGCAGGAAGCCTTGTTGGGAGCAATACGCGAAGCTGCGGTGAACGCTGCCAAGCATTCTGGGCAAACCCATATCGATATTTTCACCGAAGCTGAGCCGGATTTAATCAGCGTATTTGTGCGTGACCGGGGGTCAGGTTTTGACATTTCCGCCATTCCAGCAGACCGGCTGGGGGTGCGAGGTTCTATTGTTGAACGTATGGAACGTGCCGGTGGCCGCGCAATAATCCGTTCCAGCCCTGGAACAGGTTCTGAGATCAGACTGGAGATGCCGCGATGAGTATGGAAGAAACACCGGTAACCCCCGTGAGTTGGCGGGTGGTGGTGGTTGACGACCACCAGATGTTCCGCAGCGGAGTAAAGCACGACATCGGGTCGGCGGTGCGTATCGTCGGCGAAGGTGAGGATGTTCCCACTGCGGTTGCGGCAATCTTGGCTGCCGTTCCAGATATTGTGCTGTTGGACGTGCATCTGCCAGGTGGGGGCGGCATAGAGGTAATCAACCAGGTGCATTCCAGCTTGCCCGATGTGAAGTTCCTCGCGTTGAGTGTTTCTGATGCTGCCGAAGACGTAATTGGTGTCATACGAGCCGGAGCGCGTGGGTATGTGACCAAGTCCATTTCTTCACCAGAGTTGATTGAGGCTATCTATCGGGTCGGGGAAGGGGATGCAGTCTTTTCACCCAGGTTGGCTGGATTCGTCCTTGATGCGTTCTCCGGGGGTATCGACATCGCTTCCATTGATGAAGATTTAGATCGGCTTTCAGTTCGGGAGCGTGAAGTTTTACGGCTTATTGCTCGCGGATACCAATATAAAGAGATCGCGCGGGAGCTTTTCATCTCAATCAAGACTGTGGAAACTCACGTCTCGTCGGTCTTGCGCAAACTGCAACTCTCCAACCGCCACCAACTGACCCGCTGGGCTACCGACCGAAAACTTGTCTGACACCGCGCCCGCAAAAGTCAGTTGCGAATCGTGAACGTATTGTTTCGGGTTGTAGATCCTGCAACTGAAGTGCAGGATGACTTTTTTGGGGATTTTGCACTCAGCCTGAAGTTTCCCCATAGGTTTGTGTTACCTCTCTCCTGTCATCCCGCGTGTAAATCGCGGGATCCAAAGCATTCAGTAGTTAAGCAAGTACGGAGCCTGCCAAATGAAGATGATTCTTGAAACCGAACGCTTGATGCTTCGGGAAATGACATGGGACGATTTGCCTGCGCTGGCAGAAATCCTGCAAGACGAGCAGACGATGTATGCCTATGAGGGCGCTATGAGCCAGACCGAAACTAAGGATTGGCTCCAGCGGCAACTTGCGCGTTACGAAGCAGACGGGTTCGGACTTTGGGCTGTCACTTTGAAAGAAAACGGCAAGATGATCGGCCAGTGTGGACTGTCGTGGCAAGAAGCTGACCAGGTACAAGTGCTGGAAGTCGGATATCTATTCAATCGCTCCTACTGGCATCAAGGCTATGGGGTTGAAGCCGCAGCAGGTTGCATCCGATATGCCTTTTCGACCTTGAACGCCCATGAGGTTTTCGCCATTATCCGCGACACCAACATTGCGTCGATCAATGTTGCAATCCGAAACGACATGACCGTTCGCGGACAGTTCGTAAAAAACTATCGCGGCCAGGACATGCCGCACTTGATATTTTCAGTACGCCAGAATGCGGCCAACTTTGACCAAACCCAGTAAGCGAAGCAAATGATTTATGCTAGCATTATGACAGCAACGAAGAGGCGGTAGCGCATATGCCCACATTGACAGTCAGGCAACTAGATGAAGATACATACAAAGGTCTCAAGGCACGAGCGGAGCTAACTGGCCGATCAATGGAAGCAGAAGCGCGAGTGATTCTGGAACACTCGGTGAGCAACGGCACGTGGTGGCAGCGGTGGATTGAGCTAACCGAGACGCTACGCGGCGAGGAACTTCCCCTACCTGTGCGCTCCGCACATCGTGAGCCACCGGATTTCTCGTGATTATCCTTGACACGAACGTAGTAGCTGAGCCAATTAAACCAACACCCTCACCTGCTGTCATGGCGTGGACTGCCTCACATGCTGCTGACCTCATGGTTACGAGCATCACCATAGGCGAATTGCTTGTAGGTGTTGCTCTGCTGCCCGACGGAGCTAGAAAAAGACACCTCATG
>WRJP01000046.1 GCA_009778535.1 Propionibacteriaceae bacterium
TATGCCGCAACCCAGGAGGGGAGTTCTTGAACTTTTCCGACTCCAAAAACTATGCGACCCGCAGTGGCAAATGAAAACGCTGACATGTCTACTGTGACCTCCAAGCCATGTAAGACTATTATTTCTTGGACGGCGTTGGCGTGGGTGTCGCCGTCGTTGTGGGAGTATCGGTCGGTGTTGTAGTTGGTGTCGCAGTAGGGGTTTCACTCGGAGTCGGCGCTGTCTCCGAAGGTGGAGTACGATTCGGCAAACAAACCCGTCCAGCTACAGCAATCGACATCGCGGGTTCTTTCGACTGCACCGTCTTTGTGGTCAAAATCACGTCAACAACATGGTCTACGCGTCCGTCGCCGCGAGTCACAGCGTCGTCAAAGAAACCAGCCACTAACAGAACTTCAGGGTCGTCAGCAGAATTTCCGATCACCAAGGTCTGCTCAACCTGCGAGGAATAGTTTCCATACCCCAGCACACGGAAACCTTTCGCGCGTAAATAAGTGGCGGTCAACCTGGCCATCCCACTGGACTCGCCGCCGTTCTGCACCCGAACATAGACTTCATCTGGGTCGAGACTCTCACCGACATCTTTGAAGATGCAAGGAGTAAGCCCTTGCGGGGGAATGACCTTTGTAGCCTGCTCATACCCCCACATCGCCACAAAGCCGATACCAGCCAGCAACGCCAACAAAACTACAGGGGTGACCACCATCCGCATCCTGCGACTAAGCAATGATCCTCCCTAAATCAAAAACGCTGTGCATCTGCACTCAATCCCGCTCCCAAGCCTACTTCAGATCAAGAATCCGAGCATGAATGGTAGCTCGCTGCTGCAACGCGGCGCGTAATGCCCGATGTAACCCATCTTCTAAGTAAAGCTCACCCTGCCAGCGCACAACGTGGGCGAAAAGATCACCGTAGAACGTGGATTCATCGTCTAACAGTGAATCTAAATCCAGCGTCCGCTTCACAGTGATCAACTCATCTAGTCGCACCTGGATAGGGGCAATCGCAGCCCATTGCTTTGGAAGTAGCCCCTGCTCGGGATATGGTTTTCCTTCACCTACTCGCTTGAATATCACCAAAGGCTCCTGCTCAACGCCCCGTCCCGGCATAGACGACTGCCGTTTCGTCGGCTTCTAACCCGAAGGCTGAATGCGCCGCGCGGACTGCCTTTTCGACATTTTCAGTAGTCACCACTACCGATACCCGAATCTCAGAGGTGGAAATCATGTCGATATTCACTCCGGCATCGGCCAACGCCGCAAAGAACTGCGCCGTCACCCCAGGATGGGAACGCATTCCTACCCCGATGATGCTCACCTTTCCGATTGCATCGTTGTAGATGATTTCGTCGAAGCCTATCTCGTCTCGAATTGCTTCCAACGCGGCAATTGCGGCCTGTCCGCTGTCTTGCGGAAGCGTGAACGAAATATCTGTCTTACCTTGACTTGCAAGCGAGATATTCTGCACGATCATGTCAACGTTGATGTCGGCTTGTGCCACAGCTTCAAAAATCCTGGCAGCACGACCGACCTTGTCTGGCACTCCAATCACGCTGATCTTAGCCTCACTGCGATCATGTGCTACGCCAGAAATAATAGGCCTCTCCATGCCGTTTTCCTCCTCTGTGATGTCTTGAACCCAAGTTCCAGGTTGATTCGAGAATGAAGATCGTACATACACTTTGACGTTCTCTCGCCGAGCGTACTCCACACATCTCAAATGCAGTATTTTTGCGCCGTTGGCAGCCATTTCCAGCATCTCGTCGTAGGAGATAGACGGAATTCGTTTCGCGCCTGGCACTATCCGCGGGTCAGCGGTGTAAACCCCATCCACATCTGAATAGATTTCACAGTACGCCGCCCCAAGCGATGCTGCTAGCGCTACTGCTGTGGTGTCTGATGCGCCCCGTCCCAATGTCGTCACGTCTTTTGTGGTTTGCGATACGCCTTGGAATCCGGCGACTATCACCACGTTGCCATCTTCAAGGGCTGACTCGATTCGACTCGGGGTGATGTCGATGATTCTGGCATTACCGTGAGTACCAGTAGTGATCACTCCCGCTTGGGAACCGGTGAGTGAACGAGCATCGTAGCCAAGATCGTTTATAGCCATTGCCAGCAATGCGGCACTCATACGTTCGCCGGTAGTGAGCAGCATGTCTAATTCGCGCGGACGCGGATTGGGGGACACCTGCTTTGCTAAATCCAACAACTCATCGGTGGTATCACCCATTGCTGAGATAACCACGACTACTTCATGTCCGGCTTCTTTCGTAGCTACAATTCGACCGGCTACTCGCTTGATACTTTCGGCATCCGCAACGCTGGATCCGCCGAATTTTTGAACTATCCTCAAAACACCTCCCGCTGCCAAGGGTCAATTGTACCCTGGTTGCCCATCCACGTTTAAGCCCAGGCTCCATAGCAGGAAACCTGGGCTAAAAACGTTTGAAAGGAATTACTTAAGAAGCGTCCATCCACCAATGAGCGGCAGTGGTGTCATTTTGCCCTGATTCGCATTGACGATGCCCATTATTGCGAAAACTAAGTATGCGATGCCAACCGCCGCCATGATAAGTGAGCCTACTGTGAGTAGCGTCCACGAGATCGCCGTGAGAATCGCGCTCAAGATGACAGCTGCGATATATCCTCCGATTCCACAAATGTGAAGCACCAAGCCTTGGTTCAGGTGGAACTTCAAGAATGGTGAGTTCTTCGGTCCGGCTAAGAACGAAACCAGCCACAAAATTCCAAGATAGGCCAGGATGGCATACATCTTGTTCTGTTGTATATCTTGGGCAGGATGAAGCTCTGGTTGCGGATATCCAGGTGGCGGTTGTTGTTGGTACCCAGGCGGCGGCTGTTGATACCCTGGCGGTGGTTGTTGCTGATATCCAGGAACCTCGCCTTGTGGGGGTTGGTACCCAGGCGGCGGCATCTGCGGGGGCTGCTGTGGTTGATTCTCGAATGGTTGATTTGTCATGAAAAGTCCTCCTCTTAATAAGTATACCGTTATCTACCCGTTATCAAGAGCAAATCTGTTGCTAGCCAGCCCGAATGCCTCGTGCACCAACAAAATCGGGTGCTCGACACTGGTTCCGGTGCCTTTTCGGATTTGCCAACGGCAAGTCTCGGTATCGCAGGCAACCATATCGTGACCTGCTGCCATTTTGAACAGTGGCGCTCCCACGGCTTTGGCAATCTCGAATTTCTCCTTCTTCAGACCGTAGGTACCGGCCATTCCACAACAAGCAAGCCCAGATTCAGTGACTTCCAAACCAGGGATAAGTTTCAGGATTTGCAGTGCCGGAGTTCCCATACCCTGCGCCTTGAGCTGACAGGGAGCGTGGTAGAGCACTTCCTTGTTGATTGGGTGGAACGGGGGCAATCCGAAATCTGTGTCAAATTCTTGTAAAAACTCCATGATGTCTCTCAGCCTTGCGCCTGCCTTTTCCACCTTTGGGTCATTGACCCCCATCACGACCGCTGCTTCATGCTTGACCATGCCAGTACACGAGCCTGAAGCCGAAACGATCAACGCCTCCTCATGTAACAACTGACCAGCCAGCTTGGAGACGGCCTGGCTCGCTTGGTCATACTGCCCGTTTGATTGCAGCGCCAGCCCGCAGCAGCCTTGCTGCGGCACGCTGACCTTGAACCCTAGGAATTCCAGCACTTCTACCGCACATTTTGAAGTTTCTACCTCGAAATATTCCCCAGCACAGCCGTGAAAGAACACCACTTCGCCGCGCTGATTGTTGATCTGTACCGCAGGTCGTTTCTTCCACCACTTCGAGAAGGTTTCTCCGCTCGCCACAGGCATCGGCGCGTCAGCGTGGATACCGAGCGTCGTCTCAATCACGGTTCTGATCGGTTTGTTCGTCAAAGCCCGATTCGCAACTGGAGCTATGGGAGTCATCAGCTTCCCCATCAGCGAAGTTTGTGAAATCAACTTGTCGCGCAACGGTATCCGCTGTGCCTTCATCCGGGTTCTGGCTTGGGCATTCAGCGCCGCAACTTGCACTGACTGCGGACAGGCCAAGGTGCAAATTCCACAGCTAGAGCAGTAATCGACACTCACATCGACGCTTCCTTGATGTCGAAAACGTTCAGCCTGTGGTCCGGCATATTTCGGCCCAGCAAACAGCGGCGTCACCGCCGCAACCGGGCATTGTGTCTCACAGATCGTGCACTTAATGCACTGATCTAAACTTTCCCGTGCGCCGCCTCCCTCTCTCCGGCTGAGTGAGTGCCGATCTTTGATCGGTGTATCGATCCTGCGACTCCGGTTCCCTTCGCGCAGGATGACCAAGGGTGACGAGCTTGAAACCTCTGTCTCACCTGGCGCAACTATGTCTGTCGCAGCAGCCCACGCCGAACCCACGGCGATACCATCCCCCGAAAACTCCAATATCCGGTTAGCTCCACCCAGCAGTCCTCCAACGGCATATAGATTCGAGTAGATGTATCCCCCGTCGTCTTTGACGGGTCGCATCCTCTCATCTACTTGAATTCCGCAGTGCAGAAAGGGCTGATTTGCCCAGAAATCGCTGTCGGCAGTCGGCGCTCCGCTGACTGGAAGATTGAAGACTGGCTCGCTGATTTTTCCGTACGAATCGACGATTAAACCCTGCGATTCCAACCCTCCTGTTGCCAAAATCACCGCATCGGCTGGCACGAAGGTATACCTGCCAGCAACCGCGATCTCTACTCCTAAAACTTTTGACCCATCAGCTTGGAAACCACAACAGCTAGCCCCTGAAATAAAACGTACTCCAGCTAACTTAGCCAACGCTGTCAGCGCATTATTGAGTCGCAGCCCTGGCACACTCGGTGGTGGCATCAAGATTTCAAAAATCTGCGTCCGGAACTGATTCGCTAGATCGGTGAGTACCTTCCTCTCACGCAACCCCAGCACCGCTGGAACCCCGATCACCTCACCTGGTTCCAGCAGCGGACGCAGAAGGCCAGCAAACCGCAACCGATAGCTTTCATCGTCAAAGGCATTCGCGTAATGCAATGCCGAGCTCTCTGTTTGCGTGCCTGGGGCTGGAAAGTCCACTACCAAGTGGCGGCTGGCACCCAGGTTGTCTGCAATCAGGGCTGTCGGAAAATCCTTAAGTTGCCTAAATCCGACGATAACCACGTCGTCGAAAGTGTTGGGTGCGATCAGACTAGATTGCGCCAGGCAGGTCGGCCGCAATGCACCGACAGCAGTGGCTGTCATCTGATTGTGGTCAACCTCCCCAACCAGTAACCCAGCTAGTTGGGTTTGGAGGTACTCCACCGAGCTGCGGACGTTCGCTGCGCCAATCGTTGCATAGGGATGAGGTATTGCAGCATTAGCCACCTGTCGTAGCGGAACTTCGACCAGCTCGGACGCATACCCGTAAACATCAACGCACCCTGCTCCCAGCGGTATACCTCCCAGACCGGAATGCACCAGGTGTACGCTCATGCCTTCTTGAGCCAACTTTATGGCTGCGACCAGTCCGGCCAGCCCCGCACCGACAACAACAACTTGCCTCATCAGGTCTCCTGATTCGGGGAAATACCATTGCCACCAAGTTGGGGAATATTCAAAATCCCATGTTGTAGCTGCATGTCCAACACCACCTGACGCAGTTGATCGCCGTACAAAATCGGCTGCTGCCCACCCCACCGGTTCGCGATGAACTGAGCCAATCGGACATTAGCCGCCCCAGTTTCACCTTGGGCTAACTCGGCTGCGATCCCCGCTGCCCGCAGTGCGCAAAATCCGCCCTGACAAGGCCCCATTCCCAGGCGAAGCAGCCTGCGGACGTCATCAAAGGACGCGGTAGGGTTGGCGATCAGTACCTGTTGCAACATGCCCTTTGTGACCAACTCACACTCGCAGATGAGTTGGTCGTCAAAGCCACGTTCAGTAACCGCCTGCTGCTCTCTGGTTGCGAAGCGTTCATCCAAACGAGCATTTTGCCGCTGCCGAGTAGCGGGCACCGCTTCCTGGTCGGTTCGGCAAAGGCGGCTTTCACCAAGTTGTGCGCACATCAGATCAACGGCTTGGGCGGCCATTAACCGATAGGTCGAGAGTTTGCCGCCGATCACCGTGATCATTCCCGACAAGTGATCGCGTTCTTTATGGTTAATCACGATCATGGAGCGACTCAACCCTCTAGTGTCAGCGTCTGCCAGGTTGTGATCTTGCACCAAAGGACGACCTCCCGCCCAAGCGCGTAAGGCTCTGGTCTGACGAAAACCTGGTACAAGCGCTTCACCTGCGTCCAACATCTCCTGCACTTCACCAGCAGGAATTTCAAGCCGGTCGAGGTTGGCTGTTGACTTGTCGGTAGTTCCAATGATGGTAACGGTGTGGGCAGGCACCAAAAGGTCGCCGTCACTCGGATAGCGGCAACGGCTGATGACTGAATGCACCAGCCGGTGCGCCATCGCTATCATGATTCCCCGCCCAGCTACGACCCCAATATCGCTGATGCCTGCCAGTTCAGCGACCTGAGCTGCCCATACTCCGGCGGCGTTAATCACAAAGTTGCACTCGATCTCGACCTGGGCATCAGACTTGAGGTCGCGACAAACTACTGCGACAACCTGCCCATGAACGCGCTGTATCGCCTGTACTTGGTGGTAGGTCAACACCTTCGCACCATATTCAATCGCAGAGCAGGCGGTGCCGGTGACCATTGCCCAACCGTCTATCGCTTGATCGCAGGTGCTAAAAGCACGCGTGATCGCAGGGTTGAGCCGCGGCTCGGCGCGTAAGCATTCGTCGGTGTCGATTTCTGTGACCGGAACTTGGCAAGCGGCAGCACCAGCCGTAAATCGCTCAGCATAGCTGGGATCATCTTGGGGCAGGCTGACGAAATACCCGCCGGTGAGCTCCACTGCATCTTCATGTATCCGAGCCAGGACGCTGTTTTCACCGGCACATTCTTTAGCGGTTTGCGGGTCGGAAACCACATAGCGCGCACCGCTATGCAGCAACCCATGAAAACGGCCGGTGGTGCCGCTGGCTAAGTCACCACGTTCGACGAGGATTGCCGAATACCCGCGCATCGCTAGATCTCGCAGCACCCCAACGCCGGTTGCGCCACCACCGATGACTACGACAGCTGCCGAATATCTCACCACCCCTCCAGCTTAAACCTCCGCTGCCCTTCGCGCTGGTCGAGTGTCACCCAACTCCCGTTGGTTGCCGCCACCTAGCGGGTTGAGTGCCGACCCCAGGGTCGGTGTATCGAAACCCAAAGGGCAATTGCAGTGAACTCTGTCGTCACTCTGTGTTTCGACGAGCGGCGCGAGCGCTTACAAACCTCATTATTATTGGCATAGGAGGGCGCAGATGACCAGTCAATACGTGTTAGCCATAGACCAGGGCACTACGAGTACCAGAGCACTGATCTTTGATCACGACGGGAGAGTGAAAGCTCACAACCAAACAGAACATCGCCAAATCTTTCCTAACCCTGGCTGGGTGGAGCATGACCCCATCGAAATAATGGCTAACGTTCGTCAAGTCATTGCGCAGGCTATGAAACAGGCGGGTTTACAACGTAAAGACATTGCTGCTATCGGAGTTACCAACCAGCGGGAAACCGCCGTCATTTGGGATAGAACAACGGGGAAGCCCATCCACAACGCGATCGTGTGGCAGGACACGCGAACCGACCAAATCTGTCAGACGCTCGCGGGTTCGGAAGGTGCGCAGCGCTACAAAGCAAAGGTTGGATTACCACTCGCAACCTACTTTTCAGGGCCGAAGTGGAAGTGGTTGTTGGAGAATGTTCCGTCGGTGCAGCAGCTTCCGCCTGATCGGTTACTTGCTGGAACCATCGATTCGTGGTTGATCTGGAACCTCAGCGGCGGCACAAATGGGGGCATTCATGTGACCGACGTGACGAACGCCTCACGCACGATGTTGCTGGACTTGCACACCTTGGAATGGAGTCCCGAAATCGCCGCTGACATGGGAATTCCGCTCGCCAGCTTACCTATGATTAAATCTTCGTCCGAGGTGTACGGTTATGTGCGCGACGACAGTCTGCTGCACGGCGTACCGATTGCAGCAGCTCTCGGCGATCAGCAGGCCGCCACTTTTGGACAGGCATGTTTCGCGCCTGGTGATGTGAAAAATACGTACGGTACTGGATGTTTCATGCTGATGAACACCGGAAACCGTCCCGTGGCCTCGACGCATGGATTGCTGACTACGCTGTGCTATCAACTAGGAGATGCGGCTCCAGTGTATGCACTCGAAGGGTCGATTGCGGTCGCTGGCTCGCTGGTGCAGTGGCTGCGGGACAATCTTGGACTCATTGACAGTTCCGCCGAGATTCAAACTCTCGCTGCCACGGTGGCAGACAACGGTGGGTGCTACTTTGTGCCTGCGTTCTCTGGGCTTTTCGCACCACATTGGCGTTCTGACGCTCGCGGCGTGATTGTGGGACTGACTAGTTACATCAACAAAGGGCACATCGCACGGGCAGTTGAGGAAGCTACCGCATACCAGACCCGTGAGGTAGTTGAGGCGATGGAAGCCGATTCGGGCGTGAAACTCAACTCGCTAAAAGTGGACGGCGGCATGACGTTTGACGACTTGTTGATGCAATTCCAAGCCGACCAACTCAAAGTGCCCGTGGTGCGACCTGTCATTGCTGAGACGACTGCGTTGGGAGCTGCCTATGCTGCCGGTATCGCCGTCGGCTATTGGAAAGGAACCGACGAAGTTGCGGCGAATTGGGCGCAGAGCAAGCGTTGGGTTCCGCAAGCTGGCACAGCGATGCAGGAAAAGTATTACCAGGAATGGAAAAAAGCCGTCACAAAGTCCCTCGGCTGGGTGACGCTCCCTCCCACGAGTTAAGTTCCTCTCTCTGGTTGTTTCTGCCACCTCGCTGATTGAGTGCCGGACAGCGTCCGGTGTATCGATCCTGCAACTGAAGTGCAGGATGACGGAGGGTGACCACACGAGCGCTTCCAAACCTCACTATCATTGGTATAGGAGGAATTGATGAGCAGCACTAGCCAGGCAAATAGTCAGCAGCTACTACCGGACGAGCCAAAGCGCCCGATGCTAGCTTGGGTTGTATTACTGCTCAGCTTCTTAGCTATCGGTTCACTAATCGCTTCTGTACTGGGTGCTTTCTGGCTAGCTATCGACCGTTTCCAGCAAGCGAGTTGGATAACTAATTTGATTCCCACTGACTACGGGTCGCTGTGGCGCATCCCGCTCGCTGCCGCTATAACCGTACTGGGTTTGATTCCCAGTATCAGTGCTGCGATCAGCGGGTATTACGCTTTTGCAGGCTACCGCTGGGCCAGGGTCGCTACATGTATCACTTTCATACTTTCGGGCATGGGAGTTTTACTGAACATCATTGCCTTTCCCGCTATTGCCTTGACTGCGCTTGCTGCGGTTTTTGCTTGGCTTCCACCTATGAATCGCTACTACGCAGCTTGGTACGCAATTCGCCATCGGGAACCAGTATTTGCAGATTCCGTAAACAACGTCTATTACGGCCCGCTTCCCCGCTATCTGCCTGTTCCCTCGTCGCTACCTCCCGCTATTTGAGTGTCGTCAGCGGGTGCCCGCTGGCACACCCGAAGTCTCGCTGGCTACTGCCGGCCGCAGACAGGTTATGTAAAAACCAACTAGTTGTGGCTAACCCAGGGGTTCTTCTGGGACGTTACCGTATTCAATAAGCCAAGAATTGACCCAAGACTCGGTGTCTACACCAGAAGCAACCTTGGATTGCAGATCAGTGAAATTGGCTTCGTTTATTTTCTTTAACACGTCAGAGAAAGCCAGGACAGCTTCCGGATGCGCGTCGGCCAGCCCCGGGCTTAACAGCACCACCATGGGGTCGCTAACTGTGATGCCAGCGGGGTCTTCTAATAGCTTGAAACCGGCAAGCTCCGTAAAATCGCAAGCTCGGAATGCTGCAACCTCGACAGCCCCTGAGAGTAGAGCCTCGCTGCGCTTGAGCGCATCATCTTGATATTTGATCTCGACGTTAGCCTCGTACACAACTTCCAAGGAAGGAATCCCATCCGAACGCGACCCAACGAACGTTGGTATTGCAATCGGTTTCGGCGCAGCAGCAGACCAAGCCTTCAGATCAGCCAAACTAGTCAGCGGCGAATCCGCAGCCACCGCCCACACGATTCTGCCATCTAAAGGTGTTGTGGCAAGCAGTTGCGCAGAATCTTGAATCTCGCTGGCCAATAGTGACAAGACATCATCGGGTGCGGGAGGTTCAAGCCCACCACCTAGATCGCGCAGCATCGTGACTGCAAAACCTATCGCCACAGCGTTCGGCGAATCCGCCAAATCATAGAGCAAGCCGTTGACGTCAGAGGGATTCACATTTTTTAGTTCCGGTGCGTAACCTACCCTTTGGGTGGTTTGTGCAATGACAGCACGAACTGTTTTTTCTGCAATGGTAGAACCCGACCAGAAATGCAACGCCGGTCGCTCCAGCGTTGGGGTGGGAGTCGGAGTGGGCGTGGCTATTGGCGGAGCGGCCGAGCAAGCAGCAAAGGCAAACAGCCCTGCCACGGCCAACACGAAAGCACGTCTATGCATCCTCACCTCAAATCATCGCAAAGGCTAGTGTCTCGCATTACTGTCTATTACCTGGCTTCAGATCAGGCGTGTCTAGCAGAAACCCGCTAGAGAAAACCTGTGCCCTCACCTGCGTCATCCTGCACGAAGTGAAACGAAGTTGCAGGATCGATACACAAACCTGCGGTTTGCACCGGGCCAGCGGGAGTACCTAGTGTTGGAGACTTAGTCCTTCAACGCAGCCTGAGCAGCAGCGAGACGGGCAACCGGAACCCGGAACGGGGAACAGGAGACGTACGCCAACCCGATGCGGTGACAGAACTCCACCGAAGACGGGTCGCCGCCATGCTCGCCGCAGATGCCCAACTTGATGTCAGGACGGGTTTGCTTGCCGAGCTTGACAGCAGACTCCATGAGCCGTCCAACCCCGATCTGATCCAGACGCGCGAACGGGTCATTCTCATAGATCTTCTGGTCGTAGTAGGCATCAAGGAACTTCGCAGCGTCGTCACGTGAGAAACCAAACGTCATCTGCGTCAGATCGTTGGTTCCAAACGAGAAGAACTCCGCCTCGCCAGCAACCTCATCAGCAGTCAGGCAAGCCCGCGGAATCTCAATCATGGTGCCAACCTGATAGGTCAAATCGATACCGGAGGCAGCAATCAACTTATCGGCAGTCTCGGTGACAACCTTCTTCACAAAGGCCAACTCTTTGACTTCACCAACCAGCGGAATCATGATTTCCGGAACAATCTTCCATTCCGGACGCTTACGCTGAACGTTGATAGCAGCCTCGATGATCGCTTGGGTTTGCATCTCGGCAATCTCTGGATAGGTGACGGCCAGCCGACAACCACGGTGACCCATCATCGGGTTGAACTCATGCAAGGACGTGATCTTGGCCTTCAAATCCTCAACCTTGATTTTCATCTCGGCAGCCAACGCCACGATGTCAGCTTCATTAGTCGGCAAGAACTCATGCAGCGGCGGGTCAAGCAAGCGGATGGTAACCGGCAAACCCTCCATCGCCTCGTAAATACCCTCAAAGTCGCCGCGCTGCATCGGCAGCAACTTAGCCAAAGCAGCCTTGCGCTGCTCCAACGTCTCAGAGACGATCATTTCGCGAATGGCAGCAATACGGTCAGTTTCAAAGAACATATGCTCCGTACGACACAGCCCGATGCCCTCGGCGCCAAACTCCATCGCCTGCTTCGCATCAGCGGGAGTATCGGCGTTAGTGCGAACCTTCAACGTGCGAACTTCGTCAGCCCAGGCCATGATGCGCCCGAAATAGCCGCTAATCTCGGCCGGTACCGTCTTTATGGACTGGCCGTAAACCTTGCCGGTAGACCCGTCAAGCGAAATCCAATCCCCTTCTTTGTACTGGCTGCCGCCAAGTGTGAACGACTTTTGGTCGGCACCGAATTTGATCTCGCCCAAGCCGGATACGCAGCAGGTACCCATACCTCTAGCTACCACAGCAGCGTGGGAAGTCATCCCGCCGCGTGCCGTCAAAATGCCCTTCGACCAGTGCATACCCTCAATGTCTTCAGGGGTGGTTTCCAAACGCACCAAGATCACCTGCGCGCCCTTCTTGGAAGCCCATTCGGTAGCATCTTCAGCGGTGAAAACCACCTGGCCACAGGCCGCACCCGGAGAAGCGGGCAACCCCGAACCAATCGGCTTAGCAGCCGAAAGCTCAGCAACGTCGAACTGCGGATGCAGCAACGCGTCGATCTGCTTAGGGTCAATCATGGCGACCGCTTGTTCCTTAGTGATCTGACCCTCATCTACCAAATCGCAAGCAATCTTGAACGCCGCAGCCGCCGTACGCTTACCGTTGCGAGTCTGGAGCATATAGAGCTTGCCCTCTTCAATCGTGAACTCCATGTCCTGCATGTCGTGATAGTGGTTTTCCAACTTCGACACGATCTCAACGAACTGCTGGTAGACCCCCGGATTTTGCTCCTTCAGCTGGTCGATAGTTTGTGGAGTCCGCACCC
>WRJP01000047.1 GCA_009778535.1 Propionibacteriaceae bacterium
GACTTAGCAGACCAGGCTTACTATCACCGTGAACTGCCCTACGACCCGGCGCTGCTCGGACGCCGCAACCCCCGCCTAGACGACGCTAGGGCTTTGGCTGTCAGTGGAGCTGTTTCTTTCACCGACGCGACCCACGCAACTGTTACCAGCAAACCAGCGAGTTATCTAGTCGTTTTGAACGAGAACTTAGCCGAGGCCTCTTGTACCTGTCCTTGGTACGGACGCTACCGCGGTACCCGCGGCCCTTGCAAACACGTCCTTGCCGCCCAGCTAGCCGCCTCTGCCGGTGGTTGAGTGCCGACCGAAGGTCGGTGTATCGAAACCCGTATCGAGACCAAACCACCAAGGGAAAGCAGAGGCCGAGTGCTACCCACCTAGGATTTTCCCGAGCAAACCGCCAAGCAGATCGCCGCCACCTGAAGCAGGTTCTTGCGGGGCTGCCGCTGGCTTCTTTGCAGGAGCTTTCTTGGCGGCAGTTGTCTTTGCCGCAGTAGTTCTAGCCGTTGTAGTCCGTGCAGTGCTAGTTGTTTTAGCTGCCGTGGTTCTGGTGGTAGTGGTACGCGCAGCTGGTGTTGCCTTTGGCGCAGCATTTCCACCAAGTGCTCCACCGAGCACATTTCCGAGGAGTCCACCCAAATCAGGGCCCCCGGAGCCACCGCCACCGAGTACATTGCCCATCACGCCGCCAACTAGACCGCCGAGGAGGTCATTTCCGCCGCCGCCAGCAGCAGGCTTCTTCGCACCGCCACCGAGCACCTGGCCAGAAAGCCAAGACATCACCATCGGAGCCAGCATCGGCAATAGATTGGAGATCATCTTGGGATCAAAACCGGCTAGGCCTTTGGGGGCAGCCTTGCCTTTGCCAAGGGCGTGGTTCACGATCTTGGCACCATCTTCGGTGTCAACATCGTCCAAGCTGGCAGGAGCTTTGGAGTGCTGTGTCAGCGCTGACAGCAGACTCGCTTGTCCCGTGGCATTGGAACTATTGCTTTGGAGGCCGCTTAGAAGGGCGGGGATGGCCGCGCTAGCAGCCTTCTTGGTGGTAGTGGTGTCGGTCCCTAAACGGCCGGCTAAGTCTTTGATATCTATCCCTTTGAGGATTTCAGAGATTGCATCCATGGTGGGATATTACCGGTTTATAGCGCCGCTAGTGCCGATTTCGCAATAGAGGGTAATTTATGGACACTCTGAAAACTTCGAGATCGCATTCGCTCTGTTAGGGGAGAGAAAAACGCAGCGGCCGTACCGTCATCTGACGACACGACCGCTGCTTAAATAATTTATGCGTCAACTATGCGGCGGCGCGGGCTTCACGCACCCATGCCTCTATTTCGTCAATGTTGTCTGGAGTAGGCAGGTTGCATTGGTTTGCACCCAATTCTTGCCTCAGGTTCAAGGTGATACCGGTCTTGCCTGCGGCAAAGGCATCAGCTGTCGTGCCGGAGAGGATTTCCGTCGACCTGGAAAAATCGGACACATTCTCACAAAGATGCATGACGTTCCCGCCAGGAGTCCAGAAAACCTTGTCTTCGCCGACTAGCTGGGTGACTACCTGCGATTCGACTGCTGCCTGCTCTTGCGAAAGTGGCGTAAAGTCAATGCCGAAGAATGTTGCTGCCAGCGCCAAGACGATGCCAATTCCTCCAGCTATACCCTTTTGAGTACCATCCATGTCCTTGTTCAAGAAGATCAAGATGATGAGCGGAACGAATGCAATAATTGCGATTATGGCGCCAAGTTGATTCTGTACGAAGAAGCGCACAGGTTCTTTTGAAGATGCTGGATCAAGATGATTGGCCTTCTTCCACAACTGCGAGCCGATGATGGCCAAGGCAGCGATCACGACTAGCAGCCCGATAAGCAGATAAAATCTCCACTGTGGGAAACCTTGCGCTGCTGCGAGTTCGTCGAAGGATGGGCGCAACACCCAAAAGATTGCAAACGCTTCAAGTCCGATTGCCACGACCCACATCACAATCGCAATAATGCGATTTGTTGTAGCGCTAGCCTTGGCTTCTGGAGTCGGTGTGAAGACTGGCTCAGCCTTCTTCGTTCTACTACTTGCCGGTTTCTCACTGGACACTATCGATCCCCTTTGATTTCTACCGCATTTCGGCGGCACCTTATCGGTCAATTCCGAGCGTTGCTACGCAGGCGAAATTCACCTCTACGAATTTGTTATCAATATTTAGGGACTGGTCACCGTTTGTCAAGCGATCTCAGCAGCAAAAACCGGGTTTTTGGACAGGTAAAGGCTCCAAGCTGTTCCGCTCCTGCTGTCTGGAGCTTGACGGGCTGGGACTAGCGCGATAGTCTGAGAGTTGTACTATTGCGATAGTCTGGAGTGGGATGGAACAGATCAAGCTATTTGAGGGCGAGTTGAAGCTGATGGAATTGCTGTGGGAAAACGAAGGTGCCACAGCAAAGCAACTATCTGCACTGGCTGCCGAAAAGATCGGCTGGAACAAGAACACGACCTACACCGTCATTCGGAAATTGGTTGCCAAGGGGGCAATCAAACGCGATGACCCCGATTTCGTCTGCCGAAGTTTGGTCGGTCGGGAAGCTGTCGCACATCAGGAAGCAAAGACGGTACTGCACTCTTTCTTTGGCGGTTCGATTCCAGCGCTTTTCTCGTCATTCATGTCTGAAGGTGCCCTATCACAAGCGGAGATTGACGACCTGCGTCGCCTAATCGATGAGCATGAGCAGGCAGACTGACCACAATGCTTACCACCGTTTTCTATTTCGTGCTCAACATGAGCCTAGCTTCATGTTTGGTGATCGTGGCACTGCTAGGAATCAGGGCAGTAAAACCCCTGCCGCGGCGTTGGGTATATCCGCTATGGGGGCTTGCGTTCTTTAGACTGATGATGCCATTCACCTTGCCAACTGATTGGAGCTTGTTCAACCTCACTGGCTCCTTGGTGAAGCGACTAGTGACGATTGAGACCGTAATTCCAGTGCCAAGACCGACCTGGAACCTGACAGCGATGAACTGGATTGGTGCCGCCGAACAATACGCCCCACTGGTTTTTAAGACCGAATCGTTGCGGCAAGTCTTCAGTGTCGCTGCACTGGTTTGGATCATTGTCGCTGTTGCCGGATTGGCCACTGCCGTTATCTTGTACGTCCTGACCCGTGCTGAACTAAATAAAGCTCAACTAATCGAAGGCAATCTCTATCACGCCGATACCGTGACTTCGCCGGTTTTGATTGGGCTGATACGACCGAAAATCATCTTGCCTAGCTCCCTTGATCCAGACAGTGCTGAAGGACGTATGGTGCTTGCACACGAGCAGGTACACCTGCATCGACGTGACAATCTTTGGCGGCTGCTCGCCATTGGCCTTGCCTGTCTGCATTGGTTTAATCCGCTCGCCTGGGTGATGCTACGAGCCTTTTTCACCGACATGGAATTGGCCACCGACGAGCTGGTAGTCAAAAAATTCGCCCCAGCGCAACGTCGCTCATACGCCAAGGCTTTGCTGCGCTTCTCCGATACCAAACCAACGCTCGTCTCAGCCGGATTTGGGCACAGCGGCGTCCGAGTCCGGGTAACAAACGTCCTGAACTATCGCAGGCTAACCCTGATCGGCGCCATCGCCTCGGCCGGTTTTCTTGCGCTCGTGACCTTGGTGCTGCTAACTAACCCAGGTTTACGAGGTTGAACATGAATGCCTTCCGTCGCTTTTACATCATTGCCCTGATTGGGCTGGCCACTTTGTCGGCATACCCGCTGATCAATGCCATACGTATGACGGCGATCAGCGTGTCCGAAGGGGCAATCGAACCAGAACAGTACACGAAATACGTCATTCCCTACGCCGCCATCTGTACCGCACTATTGGCCTTCACTGTCGCGCTACCTGCCTTGCTGGCACTGAAAAAACCTAGATTTTTGGGCATTGGGGTTGGCTTGGGCGCAGCTTACGGCATTTTCTTTGTGGTGGAGCGGTTTTTAGAGTCCATCCAGATCAGGGTTTCCGAAATGACATTGGTGAACCCATCCACACTTGGGTATCTTCCCGGTGGCGAGGCCCCAACCGTCGACATTTGGCAATCGGCACTGTGCATCGCCTCTCCACTCACCCGGGAGCGGGCTTGGACGTATGTTTCCAACGACAGATACCTATACATCGCTGGCGATGATTCATACAAAGTTCACTACTATCTGATCGCCCTGTTTCTGATTACGATGGTCGCCGGATTGCTCTACGGGCTCGCCCGCATGATTCGAGCCGAAGCCTGGTCGCGGGCGAAAGCGCTGATACTGCGCGGCAGCGCCACGGCGGCTTTAGTCAGTATGTGTATTTTCGCCAATACCACCGCGTTCTTTCGCCAGACTGCCCCGATTCAGACTCCGCTCGCCGCCGCCTTGACCGGCGCATTCTTTGTGGTTTTGGGTACGTCGGTTGGAAGCTACGTCGGCAGCTACACCTTGGCGCGAAAACGACTGTGGGCGTTCGTGCTGCCGGTGCTGGTAAGCGTCGGAACCTGTATGGCCATGTACGTTGGGGAGGCGGTCATGATGTCTGGAAACCTGTATCGCTTCGGAAATGGCTGGTTCTTTGAGCCGCTGGGTTCACTGGTACTGGCGCCGGTGGATATTTTGATCGTTGCCGGTTCAGGCGGGCTGACTGCGCTGATTGCACAGCAGTCGCGAAAACGTCTGTCCTGGCCGGGCAAGCGCACCCTGATTGGTGTTCTGGCTGTTAGTACCGCTTTCGCCGTTTTGGGAACGAGTTTGGCTTGGGCAACTCCGGCAGTCGAACCGGAGCCGACCTGTTGCTACGTCACATCCGAGGTTCTCTACATGAGTCCGTTCAGTTCGGTAGCGCCGTTCGGAAAGACACCATATGTCTATGGTTTCACCGGCGACCTGGTTCCGGTTTTCCTCGTCGGCAATACCACATCTGGAACCGTGAACCGCTACACGGCTGAACGTTTCCACACCCCAGTGGGCGTTGACGAGTTCGCTGGTGAAGAAATACCAGCATTTGCCAAACTGCCCGAACTCGAAACCTACAAAGAACGCTACCTGCTAGCTGAAATGACTGGCGAGTTCGGCGTGCGACACAAGCTGTACCAGATGGACAACGAACTTTGGTTGAGTCAGCTCAGTGGGGATCGTATCTGGTCGGTCTATCGACTCCAACGCACCGGAAAGACCAGCCTGAATGATCTGGAGCGAGCATTAGTGGTGTACGAAGGCAATCCACAACCCGCTCCTGCACCGCCGTATTGGGAGAACCAGCTGAACATTGCGGACGTTTTTGCACTCGCCCGCAAAGGTGCTGCGTTGCAGTTGGCTGATTTTGAACCCTATGTCTACCACCTTGTCGGGGAGGATTTCTCGACCCGACTCTATGAGGTGGTCGGAGCAGACACCGTACTAGTGCGTGCCAACCATGACCGCCTGCTTGCGGCAAACTTGCTATCACGCCGAACCTTAGACCACAGCGCGACTGTTCCCTTGCGCAATGGATTCGCGGCGGTTGCCGAGTATTTGAACCCTTTTCACAGGTTTAGAAACCTTGAGTTTGAGTTCGACCGAGCAACTACCGAAGGCGATGAGCGCGCTCTGATCTGGGAGGACGACTTCGACGCGATTCGGTACTACCTGAACGTTGATTCTGCCGAGGAGATCGTCGTCGTGATCGGTGGTAAAGAACGCCTGCCGCTGAAACAGGCTCTCGCCGAGCGTCGCGTGACCATTGAGGAATTGGTTGCGAACGGTATTGGCGCCATCATCGCCGAGCCGATTAGCAATCGGCTAGGTGGTGGCTTTGCCGTCTTGGCGCACCAACATACCTTCGAGTTGAACGACGAAGCGTTCTACCCATCGAAAACCTTTATGTACGTTCCGGGTGAGGGAATGGCGGACTATTACGACGTTAACGAGTTGACCGAAATCCTCACCTGGTATGGCTACTCGGCTAAAGCCGAGCAGCTTCGCCAAGTTCTCGATTCGACAAATCTGACCGCTATCGCTCGCGGTGAATATGTGCGCGGCGCGACGCTGGCTAAGGCTGGCATCAACGTCGAAGTGGGTTGGCAGTACAGCTCACACACCCCGGTCTGGTTCCGCATCGCTGGCTGAGCAATACTCAACCAGCTTGGGCTAACGGCTATCCTGGTAAAGATTCACAGGTGACACACAGGGTCGCCATTAGTTTCGGCGAACAACATTGATTAGGCTCAGTTAAAACTGATGACAGGATTGCGATGGCTGCGAATAAGAAAAAATGGAAGCGCTGGTTGGCGCTGGGTATCGTCCTTGCGGTATTAGGCGGCGGAATTGGATTCTGGTATCTGACCAGACCACCCGCTCCGACACAGGCAATGCGAAGCCCGATCATCAACGCGACGGTGACACGTTCAGATTTAGCGCAGACAATCACTCTGAACGGAACCTTGACCCCAACACAACAGGCAAATTTGAATTTCTCGGTATCCGGAGAAGTTACCAAGGTGTACGTGAAGGTGGGAGATCAGATCAACAAGGGTGACAATCTTGCCCGCATTGATTCGGCTCAACTCACAAACGCGGTTGACCTAGCTAAGGCAAACTTAAAGTCCGCCGAAGCGTCGTATACGGAAGCTAAGTCAGGCTCAACTGCCGCAAAAGATGCCGCCAAAGCAAGAGTAGACTCCGCAAAAGCGGCTCTCGATTCAGCCAAGAAAGACCTTGAAGCGGCAGTGCTGCGCTCAACTATCACTGGAACGGTTGCTCAAGTCGGTGTCGCGGTTGGCGACCAAGTTGGCACCGGAGGCCAGCTGAGCCAGTACTCTCCAAATTCGGCCAGCGCTGCGCATGTTGTAGTCATTGCCACCTCGAAATGGAAACTTGAAGGCAGCGTGAGTGCCGCCGATCTGCGGCTGGTCGAAACCGGCCAGTCAGTCAAGGTGACGCTAGATTCAAGTCCAGCGCCGATTGACGGGAAAGTAACCCAAGTTGGCATTGTCGCCGAGTCAGTCTCGAATGGCACCGCTGGATTCCCAGTCACTATCGAGTTGGACGGCGAACATCCACAGCTTTTTTCCGGAACCAGTGCTGATGCCCAGATCATCGTTGACCAAGCTACCGGAGTGCTCAGTGTGCCCACTGCTGCAATTTCGCAGCTGAATGGGAAAGCTCATGTTACTCGAATGGTAGACGGCAATGAGCAACAGGTAGCTGTTACTACCGGGCGAGTTTTCGGCGAAAACACCGAGATTCTTGAGGGATTGGCCGAAGGTGATGAAGTTATCATTCAGATGCGGCTTGCATCCTCGTCAGGAGACGGCCCAGTGTTTATGGGCCCAGGTATGGGACCGGTTCAAGTTGGCGGCGGCCCTGTCAGAGTCGTATCTGGTGAGGAAAATTCGGGTTCGAGGAGACCAGGCCGATGAGCTTGCTCAGTATGCGCGGGGTGCGTAAAACATATTCGACTGGAATCAGTGTTGAGGCGCTTCGTGGAATTGATCTTGAAGTAAATTCAGGGGACTATCTGGCGATTATGGGGCCTTCTGGTTCTGGTAAATCGACGTTGATGCACATCATCGGCTGCTTGGATGTTCCCACTGGAGGCAGCTACTATCTCGACGGGGAGAACGTTGCGGAAATGGATGAAACCCAATTGGCCGAGGTTCGTAATCATCGAGTCGGTTTCGTATTCCAGCAATTCAATCTGCTTCCCTCATTGACTGCGGTACGAAACGTTGAATTGCCGCTGCTCTACGCTGGGGTAAAGCGAGCTCAACGCCGATCTCGGGCGTTGGCTGCTTTGGAGCGGGTGGGTTTAGCAGATCGAGTCGATCATCGTCCTGGAGAGCTTTCCGGCGGCCAGCAACAGCGTGTTGCTATGGCCAGAGCCATAGTTTCCGACCCAGCTTTGTTGTTAGCAGATGAACCAACTGGAGCCCTAGATTCGGTAGCCAGCGACGACATTTTGACACTCTTTCAAGAGCTAAATGATGCCGGACGCACCATCGTCGTAATCACCCATGAAGCCGACGTTGCAAAGCGAGCAAAACGGACTATGCACCTACGAGATGGCAAATTCTCAGACGTTGATGCAGCAGACATGGAGTTAGTTGAGGTGCCAGCATGATCGCAGCTTGGACTGAGACTGTACGTACCGCATTTGAAGCATTGAACGCCCGCCGTATGCGTTCTGCGCTAACGATCTTGGGCATCCTGATCGGCATTTCGGCAGTTATGTTGACGGTGGGACTGGGGCAAAGTGCGACGAACGAAATCACCAGTCAAATCAATTCGCTGGGCTCTAATCTGCTGACTGTCAGCCCGGGCGGGGTACAGCAGCGCGGAAATTTCCGCATGTATAGCAGCGCTGACACGCTGACTACCGATGACGTTAAAATGCTTAGCGATCCGCAGATCGCACCTCACATTGCCGCAGTTGCACCAGTGCAAAGCGGGTCGGCCTCTCTCAAATCCGCGACGACAACTTGGACAGCTTCGCTACAGGGGACAGTTCCGGCATACATCGACGTGCGTACAAAAACGGTGGAAAGCGGACGTTTCTTCACCCAAGCTGAAGTGGATTCTGGGGCGAATGTCGCCGTCCTTGGGCCAGAGACTGCCGAACAACTCTTTGAAAGGCGATCAGCGCTCGGACAAACGATTTTGGTGAACGGACAGTCGTTCACTGTGATCGGAGTCTTTGAAGCAGGCGGGTCTGCGCTTGCGATGAATGAAGGAAACACAGTAGTCATTCCCATCTCAACGTTCGCCACTCGCTTTGGAAATGGGAATATCAACTCGGTATCTACGATTTACTTGCAGGGCATCGATGAACAATCACTGGCTATGGCGTATCAAGAGGTCGAGGCGGCCTTGATGACTGCACATGGGGTGACTTCTGACACAAAAGACTTTCAACTCACAACTCAAGCTGCACTGGTTGAAACCATGGCTTCTATCACCGGAATTTTGACGACCGTACTGGGAGCCATCGCTGCGATTTCGCTGTTGGTGGGGGGAATCGGTGTCATGAATATCATGCTGGTTTCGGTGAGTGAACGGGTGCGAGAGATCGGCTTGCGCAAGGCGCTGGGGGCTACTCCGGCGAATATTAGACGACAATTTCTGGTGGAAGCAGCCTTCCTGGGTCTTACCGGAGGCGTGCTAGGCATGGCGTTGGGTTACGCTGGCGCGGCTGCCATCTCGGTTGCAGTTGCGATGCCCATAGGGATTTCGCTCAGCGCGGCAGCCGTAGCTCTGGGCGTGGCCATGAGCATTGGGTTGATAGCTGGAGTGTATCCAGCCACCCGAGCGGCAAAGCTAGCTCCGATTGATGCATTGCGGAATGAATAAGGTAATAGGAGAACTGAAATGAAACAGGCACGTCTGGTAATAGGGGTTGCTGCGGCACTGGCAGTAATTCTTGGCATTTGGGCGACGGTTGCGCAGGCTGCTCCAGCACAGCGGTACACGTTGGCTAGCGCAAAAAAGGGTTCAATCAGCCAGACCTACACCACAACTGGAACCCTCAATCGTGTAGGTTCACTTGACCTTTCGTTCGATTCAAACCAGATAGTGACTTCGCTGCCAGTGAAACTGGGAGATCAAGTTGCAGCCGGAGATGTTTTGGCAAAGGTCGGCGCAGCGAGTTTGCAGTTGGCGGTGCTCAATGCGCAGGCGCAACTCGCTGATGCGCAAGCAGCGTTGTATGCGGCTCAGCATCCTTCCTCAGCGGGTAATAGGATGCCGTCGGGCGGTTCTTTCCCAAGTCTAGGCTCTCCAGGCGGGGCACAAACTCCCAATCCTATGAATCCTTCAGCAGATGATCTGCGCAAGCTCTACGCGGCGATTGCAGAGACAGTGCGTGCGAGTTCAGCCTGGAGTACTGCTGACAATCCGGATGCTCCACCTACGGTTTGTGATCGGATTTTCGCTGCGCTGGAGCTCGATCAAACTGATTCAGAACCAACCCCTGAGCCAGAGCCAGACCCTGAGCCTGAACCCACACCTACCCCAGACCCGGAACCGACCCCGTCGCCTACCCCCACCCCGACACCGACACAAAGTCCTACTCCAACGCCGACACCAGAACCAACTCTAACTTCCACGCCAACCCCAACACCCGAACCGACGCCTACGCCGACTCCGGAACCAACGCCAACGTCTACTCCAGAGCCGACCCCAACGTCTACTCCAGAACCGACACCAACTCCAACTCCGACACCGACTCCTAGCCCGACGCCTACTCCTACGCCAACCGTGGAACCAACTCCAACTCCGACGCAAAGCAGTGCCGAACCAACTCCGCAAGCAGTTGCTTTGGCAGTCCGGGCAGACGAAATCACAGAAGCGGAGTTAGACTCCTGCGGAAAAGCTCGTCTTGACCTGGCAATGGCGAACGCCGTGTTGGCTGACTATTACAACCAGTTGCTGACGACTGGAACCATTGCAGGCAACGACTCGCCGCCTGGAAGTAGTGGCAAAACACCAAATGTTAAGCCGCCATCTTCCGGGTCACAGTTGCCAAGCAGTAGTGGTGCCACGGTATCCCAGGCTCAAGTTGCGGCTGCTGAGGTCAATGTATTGCAGGCGCAGCAGAGATTAGATCAAGCTAAAGCCAACCTTGATGAGGCGACATTAACGACGCCAGTCTCGGGTGTCGTCGCAGCTTTGAGCCTTGTCAAAGGAGAGTCAGCGACAGGTTCAGTAACGATCGTTACCCCAGGAGCTGTTGAAGTCAGGTTCGAGTTACCGCTACAGATTCGTCAGCAAGTAAAAGTTGGTGACGAGGTTAGCTTGAGCGCCATCGGGGGCTTAGCCCAGTTCAAAGGCCAGCTAACTTCGATCAATCCGCTGGAAACTTCTGGGACGGCAGGCGACGCACCGACGTATTCAGCTACCGCCATTGTTGAAGACAAAGATTTAATCTTGGTACATGGTGGCGATGCAGCCCTGAGTATTGTGGTACGACAAGCTGATGATGCGGTACTCGTTCCAATGTCCGCGGTGACGATGACGGGTGTCGATACCGGAGTCGTAAATGTCGTCGAGTCGGAATCAGCCGATAAAGCAGCAGCCGTTGAAGTGAGCCTCGGCGCAAAGAGCGATGGCTGGATTGAGGTTAAGACTGGACTTTCAGCTGGTCAACTCGTCGTGTTATCCGACTCCACCCTGCCGCTTCCTCAGAACTAAGTAGGCCAATCCCATAGCTGGCACCGATTCTTCACTGTCTCACCGCTTCTTGCACTGGATTCCGCGATTGACACGCGAATGACGGGAAAGGGACAGCAACCTGCGGGAACGGGGCAATCAGCAAAGTGGGTTCAGCCAGCGTCTTCGTGACGGCGAACTAGAGCAATGATGCGGTAGGTGAGGGGCAGCAGCACGATCTCGATGAGAACTTTGTAAATCCAGCCGACCAGGATGTAGTTGAGCAGGGTGGCTGCTGGAATAGAATCACCGCCAAAAATAGCACCCAACCAGCCGTAACTGATCAGGCAAAAGATCAACGTGTCTACAAATTCGCCAACCACGGTTGAAGTGAGCAGACGTGCCCAGAGCCGACCCTCTCCCCAGCGCTGTTTGATTCGTACCAAGATGAACGCGTTAAGGAGTTGTCCAGCTAAATACGCCAGCAGCGAGGCCACCACGATGCGGGGAACAAAACCCAAAACCTGGTGCCAAGCATCGGCTATCGGCCAATCGGCAGCCGCTGGAGACAGATCAATGATCCAGAAGGTGAGCGAAGCTAACCCAGCCAGTGCAAACCCTACGAAAATGGCACGGTTAGCACGTTTCAGTCCGTACACCTCGGCGATCACATCACCGAGAATGTAGGTGAGCGGGAATAGGAATACGCCGCCGTCTACGATGATCGGGAGCAGTTGGAAACCATTGACAACCAGTTCCGAGCCGAACCCGATCAGCTTCGTCGCCCCAACGTTGGATATTAGTAGCAGTCCGCAAAACCCAGCCAGTACTAGATCGTACACTCTGGTTCTTTCGGGTACGGACTGCATTTGACTCCCTGCTTCAGCTATTTGCCATCGGAGGTTCAAATATAGCTGCTGCATCTTCAGCGGCTGCACAACCCACGAAAAAAACTGTCTGCTCCCAGCAGACCCTCGCAGGTCGCTAGACTGCCAGTATTGCCTTTAGAAACATTTTTATGTGGCGAAAGGAACCAGCATGGATCGCGGAAAGCATCGATTGTCAAGAGCGCTGTCAGCGCTGCTCACTATTGGGTTAGTAGGCACCGGAGCGATAACTCTGACCGGTTGCACCCCAGATCAGCGTCCGGCAGCAATCCAAGCTGCTATCTCGAATAAAGTGGCGCAGGTGGCACCCCTACTAATAGACCTGGAGTTTGGTGACATTGCACAGGCGTTGAAGCAAGCTGGAGATTCCGACACGGTGAT
>WRJP01000048.1 GCA_009778535.1 Propionibacteriaceae bacterium
TGGTGATTGATGAAGAACAAGACCTCATAAACGTGCTAAAAGAAATTGCCCGTTTCTTCCGCGATGAATCCTGCGGTAGCTGTGTCCCCTGCCGCGAAGGCACCAAGCGTCAGTACGATTTGGTCGCAAAGTTGGCAGAGCATAAGGGAACGCCAGATGACCTACAGACCATCGCTGATTTAGCAACCACCATGTCCTCAGCCTCACGTTGCGGCTTGGGAACCGTAGCATCAGTAGCCATGAGTTCAGCTATGACCAATTTCCCAGACCTATTCGCCACCCTCGTAGCTAAGGAGGTGTTGGATCATGCCTAGGATCACCATTGATGGACACGTCATAGAAGCGACTGAAGGCGTAACTATTCTTCAAGCGGCAAGACAGGTTGGCCTTTTCATTCCAACCCTTTGCTACCATCCAGCTCAACCAGCCACTGCTAGCTGCCGTATTTGTATCGTAGATGTGAACGGAAAACAGCTCTTGCAACCTGCCTGCACGCAGTTGGTTGCAGAAGGCATGGTAATAATGACGAATTCCCCCCGGGTTCGCCAGATTAGGGACACTGTTCTTGAGTTGATTGTGTCGCATCACGGCCGCCAAGGCACAGGACCGCGATTTGGTCTTCCTCTCGACTGCTCCACTTGCAGCATTAACAACCAATGCGATCTGCAAGACGTGAATCGTGATCTGCGTTTCACAGCAAAGTCGCGTTTTGATTCAATGTCCCGACCGGTCGAAATAGATACTTCGTCCGCATCGATTGAATTTGATGCCTCCAAGTGCATTGGCTGCGGTCACTGTGAGTACACCTGCTGTGAAGTCCAGTCGGTATTCGCACTGACCAAGATAGGCCGAGGCTATGAAGCTGTTTACGGCACGGCCTACAATAAACCTTTGGCCGAAACGCCTTGTGTCGACTGTGGGCAATGCGTGCGTGTTTGTCCTGTTGCCGCGTTCACAGTAAAAGACGACACTGCCGAAGTCTACAAAGCCATAAACGATCCGAACCTGACGGTAGTGGCTCAAATCTCTCCGACTGCGCGCCTGGCCATTCTTGATGCTCTAAGCCCGAAGCCAGACACAGTCAGTACCGGCCAGTTGATCACAGCGTTAAAGCAGCTTGGCTTCGATCAGGTGTTTGATACCGGCTTGACAACCGATCTTGCCATCATGGAGCAAGGAACCGAACTGCTAACGCGCATAAAGGGCGAAGAAGCGTTGCCCATGATCAGCGCTGATTGTCCAAGTTGGGTTAAATTCTGTGAAACTTATTTCCCGGAACTACTGCCAAAACTGTCTTCAAGCAAGTCGCCGCAGGGGGTGTTTGGAGCAGCCGTCAAGACCTTAAACGCCAATCGCATTAACAAGAAGCCCACACAACTATTTTGTCTTTCAGTCGTGTCGTGCACGGCAAAAAAGTTTGAGGCGAAACGTCCTGAGCTTGGCCATGATGGGAAACCTGACATCAACGCAGTCATCACTACCCAAGAACTAGTAAAAATGATCAAACAAGCCGATATTGATCTTGAAGCTGTGCGTGAAACCCCATTTGACCAGCTGTCTGACCAAGAAGCTAGCGACGATCAGGTGTTTACTTCTTCCGAAGGTTGCGTGCGAGCATTACTACGCACATTTAGTGCGCTCGCCACTGGAGAAGAATTCCCCCAGACCCAGTTTTCTGACTCTGCTCAAGAAGGTGTTCAAGAAACCACTTTGACCCTTGATGATCGTGAAATCAAGGTAGGTGTCGTCCACGGCTTAGCAAATGCTCGCAGCTTGGCAGAAAAGGTAAAAGCAGGTACAGCGGACTACCACTTCATTTATGTCATGGCATGTCCTGGCGGTTGTTTAAACGGAGGTGGCAACATCGCAAGAACGTGGTGCGAAGTGCACCACCTAACAGAAACTGTCTAAGGAACGAGTTCTATCCCATCGACACGGATGCCTCATCAAAATCCGGGAGTTGTGGCTAGCTATCAAGAACACCTTTGAGCTAAAGCACACCTCACGACATAGCTCCGCGATGAAGCCCTGAAGCAGCTTCGCCTTGATGACCAGGCTTAATGACGCCATAACCAGAATGTGCTCTCACGGTTTGGAAAAAACCGTGAGAGCACATTCAGTCAAGTGTTACTTAAACGGAAGGATAGCTCCTTCAAGCGATTGTTTTCCTTGGGTAAGTCCCACTGCTTCGTTGGCAATGACCATCGTCATGAAGTCATTATCTGTCAACTCCACAGCGAAGGTTGAAAGCGGAGTTTCTTTGACAATATCCAGGTCGATTCTGGTCATCTCTGCCGTTATCTTCATGGCTTCGTCATGGTTGGCCGCAATCCAGTCAATCGCCTCTTGTACGGACTTACGGAAAGCCTCAACGATGTCGAGGTTAGCCTCAGCCCAATCTTTATTTGAGATGAAGAAGGCGTTTGTTGACCTGTCAGAATTGATAGCCAACTTACTTGCTTCAGTTACCGGTGTAGAGATAACCCTATAGCCCTTCTTTTCCATCAGCGCTGAATAAGGAATAACCGGAACCACGGCCTCAACGTTTCCCGCTGCAAGCTGATCTTCCATGTCTGCGAACCCAGTTTGGACGAAGTCAAAGGCATCTTTGTCAATACCTTGGCTCATAGCCACATATTGCAGAGCAATGGTAGAAGCGTTGACCGTACCGATCACACCAATACGTTTGCCGACAAGATCTGCTAGGGACTGGTAAGGACTGTCATTCTTCACCATCACATAGGTGTTGGGAGTCTCGTTTGTATTCACTGCACAGCCCGCAACAGCGATGATTGGTAACCCCTGCTCAAGTGCGCCCAAATATCCCGATGGTGTTTGCATCACCATGTCGAATTGCGTACCTAAGGAACTGGTAGCGGTAGTGGTATTTGTCTCGTCCTCTATTGTGACGTTCAGGCCATTCTTTTCGTAGATTCCTAGGCTTTTTGCTGCATAGGTCGGTAACAGCGTGGACGAATGGACGAATGTCAGCCGCAAATCTTTTAGCTCTCCCGCTGCTTGTGGGGTTCCGCTACAGGCGGCAAGACTCGTGCTTACGACCGCAAGAACGCTAAGTGTCCCTATCAGACGACGAAGTAGTGTGCTTCGATATTTAGTTTCCATTTCTTAATACTTTCTGAATGATTTTGTATGAAAAACTGGGTTTGAACCCTGTCACTTGTGTAATCTTGCGTGCCTATGTTCGCCTTCGCGCAACATAGGCACGCGACCCTGGGTTGAGACTGGTACTAAGATTGAGTTTTAGCTTCAATCTCCCCATCCTTTGCCATTCATCGTGTCTCATTAAATGAGATCGGTTTTCATTCTATGGCGTGAATGGCACGGGAGTCAATGGATTGATCATCTCGCTTTGGTAACAAATTATTGCGCCTGACAAGACCTCGGTCGCGCGTCTTGATGAAACAAGACAGCTCATCACGTGCTAAAACTCAAAGAACCACTGCGCGAGAAAATCTTAGTCGCATGTCGCAGTCGCTTGCGGTACGAGTCACTTGATTTTGCTTCTGTGCTCAGGAGAAGTGTTGTGCAACACTTTAGCTTCCAACAAATTGAGCGCAATATTCAACAGGTAGCCGATAAGGCCAATCAAAAGCAAGATGCCCCAGACACCGGCTGAATCATATAACTGCTGCCGGGTATAAAGCAGGTTACCGATACCTTTAGTACCAGTGAACATCTCTACTACTAAGGTAACTACCATCGACACACTCACTGCAATCCGAACACCGGTAAAGATGCCTGCGGAAACAGACGGCAGCACAACCTTAAACAAACGTGCTAACGGTTTCAAACCAAGCGATCTAGCCATTTCAAAGCGAACCCGTGGCACCTGATGCATTGCACTTGCCGTGTTCAACAGAACCGGCCACATGATAGACACCACGATCACAATGATGTTGGAACGGAGCGAGACTCCAAGCACTAAAGATGCTGCTGGGACAATTACAGCCGAAGGCAACGCTCGGAAAAAGTCCATGGTTGGTGTGGCTATTCGCATCAGCCTTGCCGAAGCTCCAAGCAGCATACCTGTCGATGCGCCAATCAAAGTAACGAAAAGCAACGAAATAGAAAATACAATGCCTGTCGAGCCAAGTGCGCTCATCAAATTGTATTGGTTATACAACCGATACAACGCCTCAAACCAAGTAATAGGTGTTGGAAAAGTAATGGAGTTGCGAGTACCAAAGATTTGCCAGAACACCAGCAAGACCAAAAGCGGAACTGCGCCGCGTAGAATCAGCAGGCGAGACCAAGGACTCTTCCTTGTAGTTGTTTTTTCGCTCATCACTCAGCCCTCGCAGCAGGTGAACCGGGCAAGGCCAAGCGAACAAGCCAGACCAAAATTCTGTTCACGATGTAACCCAAGGTACCTGCGAATACTACGTATACCCACATTTCATCTGGACGAAGTGCTGACTGCGCCCGGATCAGTTCCCATCCAATGCCAGCAGGGTTGATGAGCATCTCAGCGGTGATCGTGACAATCAGGGCTGAGACTATTCCAAGTCTGTATCCCACCAGGATCGACGGCATAGCTGAAGGGATGACGACCTTGCGGATCGTGTTGAACCTTGACAGATGCAACATTCGAGCCACATCCCATTGCAAAGGTTGAATTGCCAACACGCCTGCCAGCGTATTTATCGTCATCACCCAAGTAGCAGCGTAAGCTGCGACAGCGATTTCTGATTCGGATGCTGTGCCCCAAATCAGCAGAACGACAGAGAATAAACCAACTACAGGCAGGATGCGCAGAAAATCAATTGAACCGCTCAAGAAAGCACGCAGTGTGGGGAACAACCCCATCAAAACGCCGATCGTAGTACCGAGAATTGCAGCAATCCCAGCAGCTGTCATAGCGACAAAAAGAGTGTGTGCAATGGCATTTTGCAAGGTGCCTGCAAGGATGAGTCTGCCAGTTGCACTGGCAATCTCAAGAGGGCTTCTGATGGAGTTGAAATCGACCCACTTCATGCCAACTATCAATTGCCAAATGCCTACCAAAAGCAGTGAAAACGCCCAGCCGGAATAGTTGATGCGCGGGACTTTCAGTTCAAATCGACGGCTTTCCGCTTTTGGGCTTTTAGTAGCAGCAGACACCTCAATCGGCTCCCGGATCGAGGGCATCATGCAAGGTGTGGCGAGCAGCAATGTAATTCGGATGTTCTTTGGTAGTCACCTGATTACGCGGACGAGGCAAATCTATCTTGACGCTTGTAGAGATGTGGCCAGGTGGCCCCGCAATCACCATGACCTTGTCACTGAGATAGATTGCTTCTTCGAGGTCGTGAGTCACAAAGAGAACTGTCGATCGAATCTCCTCATGGACTTGAAGGAATTCATCTTGCAGTTCGGCTTTCGTTATGGCATCTAGCGCGCCAAAAGGTTCGTCCATCAATAGTACTTGCGGACGAAGCACCAAGGCACGAGCTATTTGAAGCCGTTGCTGCATTCCGCCCGAAAGCTGCCAAGGATAGGCCTCAGTTCGAGTCTCCAATTGCACCATCGTGAGAGCTTCCATTACGCGTGCGTTGAGTTCGTCTTTGGGCACCTTGCCTTCCAGCGCTAAACCAACATTGCGACGTACATTCCTCCACGGAAGAATCGCGTTGACATAGTCTTGGAAGACCGTAACAACTTCTGGTGGCGGGCCGTCAACTTTGCGACCATTTAGTTCGACGCTACCTGAGGTAGGCATCATCAAACCTCCGAGAAGCCGTAGTAGCGTCGTCTTTCCGGTACCTGAACGCCCCACGATGCCAACAATCTCGCTAGGTTCCATGCTGAAAGACACATTTTCGAGAATCTCAAGGGTTCCCTTTCCCGAGGGAACCGAGAAGCTGACATTCTTAAGTGAAAAAGCAGCTGCTAGCACCGACTTGTCATCGGGAGAGCCGCTACTGCTAGCAGACTGTCCAGATGTTTCAGACTTGTCATTCACAAAAACCGCCAGTTAACCACTAGCTCTTTGGATTTTCGAACGGCCACCGTGAACCTGAACCTGCTTTCTCGACGCGTGCGCCTGTCAAGTCACGAGGTGGGACGTTTTGATCCAGTTGGTGCTCTGCGATGTAGAGGTAATCAGTCCGAATTGGGGCGAAGCCCTCGATTAGATGTGTTGTCTCACCTTTTATCGGATGGCCAGTATGCGGAATATTCGCGGGAATATAGAGCACGTCGCCAGCCTCAAGATGGTACATGGTGTCTCCAACGCTCTCATCCAAGCGACCAGAAATCACGTAAATAATTTGATCGTGAGCATGTTGGTGGTGCATACCTTTTGGCCATTCCCACCCATCCAACCAGAGGAAGGACCATAGGGCGTTGTCGCTAACTACCCCGACACGCTGGTACGTGCCATCAAAACGGGATTCTCTCGGCAAGTCAGCCACACGAGCATGGTACGGAAGTGACGGCATAATGATCTGTCCTCTCAAAATGGAGCATAAAGCTGATTAGGGCCATTGGCTATGCATTGCAGTTTCGACGCTAGTGTCCCTGTGAATGGGATTATGTCCTAAACAGTGCATGTAAAAAATTTAGTCCCTGGGTTCGCCTGTGTCAAGGGTTCGACGCGTACATGCAAGATCACACTACCTGACTTTTGGGCTGTGACAAGACGGCATAATCGGACACGAGACATGCCGTTAGCCGAAGCTATTGCTGCTGGATTTCATGCGCTTTCGTCAGTGATTTTTCCAGGTATCGTGACAGAAGAATAATCTTTGAGGTATCCCCAATCATTGGCTACGATGAGAACCGTGACCTATGTGATTGCCCAACCTTGTGTTGATGTTAAGGCTCAGGCGTGCGTTGAGGTATGTCCAGTGAAATGTATTTATCAAGGTGACCGTTGCCTCTATATCCACCCCGATGAGTGCCTTGATTGTGGTACTTGCGAACCAGTATGTCCAACCGAAGCTATCTATCTCGACCTTGAGCTGCCCGAAGAATGGTTCGATTATCTGAAATACAATCCAGCTTTTTCGCTTCCCTCGGCTCCCTCGGTGACGTCAATCAGCTAAGTATTGAGGTCGGAAGTCGCGCAACGACTCGCAATGTCTGCTAGCGTCTTGTGAGGGTTTTGTGCCAGGACTCGTTTAAGTGAACCACCAAAGGCGACACCTGCTGCTCCTGCATCAAGATATTCTGCATAATTTGTCTCATCGATGCCGCCAACCGCTACAGCTTTGAGATCGGGGAATGGACCCAAAAGATCAGCGATGTATTTGGCACCCATAGCCCTGGCTGGGAAAAGTTTCAAGGTTGAGATACCACAATTCATGGCTTCAGCTATTTCAGTAGGAGTCAGAACTCCCGGAAGATAGTCGATCCCTGACGCGATCGCTACGTTATGAACCTCAGCGTTGTAACTTGGGGATATGAATACCCGCGCACCGCTGCTCGCTGCTCGCTTGGCTTGATCGGCGGTAAGAACAGTTCCCGCGCCAACAGGTCGCTCACCAGCTTTTGCTACAAGCTCTTCAAGTGTCACCCAATCGGTATCAGACTGGACAGTGACCTCAACGAGGTCGAAGCCACATTGCCAACACTCCTTAGCTACTGCAATAGCGTCGAGAGTAGAGTGCCCGCGCAAGATAGCGATTGATCGGTACGGCACGAAAGATATGGTCATCGTACATTCCTGTCTACATTAGAAACTCGGTTATTTGGCAAAACCGCAGTTAGGAATAGAAAAACATCAGGTTTCATAGTCAACATTCACCTCTGCGATGCTACTACACAAAAAACGTTCAAATTCGCCATGGCTAGTTGAGTTTCTGTTCAGCGTGCTAGCCAGCCGCCATCGACGACAAGAATCTCACCATGGATGTATGCCGCAGCTTCGGAAGCTAGAAAGACTGCGACGTTACCAATGTCTTCAGGGCTGCCCCATCGACCCGCAGGAATCCGCACTGACAACTGTTCCAGCCGTACGGGATCATTCAGCAAGTTCTCATTCATATCAGTGACCATGTAGCCGGGCGCGATCGCATTGACATTGACACCCATGCCAGCCCATTCGTTGCATAACGCTTTGGTCAGTTGGGCTACCGCGCCTTTGGATGCGGCGTAGGCCAGAACTCGCAGCCCACCCTGAAATGACAGTAGCGAAGCCAAGTTCACAATCTTTCCAGCGCCACGAGCGACCATCTGGCGACCGAAAGCTTGACAAAGCAGGAAAACAGCACGCAGGTTCACATCTAGTACCGCATCGAAAGCAGTCAATGGGAAATCTACTGCATCGTACCGGTCTTGAGTGCCCGCGTTGTTTACCAGAATATCCACCTGGTGCTCAGCGAGTATGACCTCAGCTATTTCAGCGAGGTTGTCTCTGTCGCTAAAATCCACGCAATAACTCCACAAGTTGCAGCCAAGGTCTGCGGCAAGTTGGGACAAATCTTCTGGTGCCGGATTCCTGGCAAGCACAATGACATCTGCACCGGCTCGCAGCATCGCTTCGCTAATTCCCCGACCGAGTCCGCGACCGCCACCAGTAACTAACGACGTTTTCCCAGACAACTTGAAAGGTTCATTCATTGCGCGGCTCCATCGTTAGTGTTATTCAAAACATCAGCAAGCTCTGCGTTTGGGGTTACTAAAACCTTGAGACAAGAATTGCCGCTTGTTGCAGCTTCAAATGCTTCAGCAACTTGTTCAACTGGGTAGGCAAGAGTTGGAACATTGGAAAAGTCGAGATTTTCACGTGAAACTAAATCTACGGCGAACCGCATATCACCTTTGGTATAAACCCGAACTCCAACAATTGTTTGTTCCTTGAAACCAACATCTCGCAGCACAATTTCCGCAGGTTGCTTATATACACCAACAACGACTATTTGTCCTCGCACTCGGGTGTGCTCCGCCAACTGTGGCGCTACTGCCGGGTGAGCCGCACAGTCGAAAGTAATATCGGCTCCATCACCGTCAGAGCGCTCGGCCACTAGAGATGCAAACTCGTTCGCATCCTGCGTCGCGGTGAATCCTGCTTTCGCTGCAACAGCGGATCGATACGCATTGGGTTCACAAATGATGATTTCACGTGCTCCTGAATATCTCGCCATCATCGCTGTCAACATACCAATCGGGCCAGCTCCCCAAACAGCGACCAAATCGCCTGGCAGTAAGTTGGACAATGAAATGGCATGTACCGCGACTGCCAACGGTTCGGTCAATGCGGCGGTACGAACATCGACTCCTGCGGGCAGCGGATACAGAACATCGCCTGGCAGCGCTACATATTCTGCCATTCCGCCGGGAGCATCAATTCCGTATAGGTTGAGCTTGTTGCAAACATGCGCATTGTTTGAGCGGCATGCGCGGCAAGTCCCACATGATATCAGCGGCATCACCGCTACAACACTGCCTTGATCGAGCCCAGTGCTTCCCGGGTCTGCCACCCAACCGACCATTTCATGACCTGGAATCAAACCAGTTTCAGCGCGCGGATGCTGGCCATGATAGATCGCCAGGTCGGTACCGCAGATACCGTTGTACGCTATCTTCACCACAGCCCAACCCTGAGGTGGTGTGGGCATGTCCACCTGCGTCAATTCGATTTGATTAGGATCACGCCAAACGGCAGCTCGCATCGTGCTCACCATTCCTTTATGTTATTTAACTGACGAGTTACGTCCTGGCCTTCCAAGAACCTCTGGATTGATAATGTCACGCGGTCGTCTGTTCTGGCATATGTCTATGACATTAGCGATCGTGCGTCGCTTGAGTTCTCCGTATGATTCTTCGGTGTACCAAGCAAAGTGTGGTGTCAGTACCAAATTGTCTAAACTCAGCAGCGGATGACCAGCCGGTACCGGCTCAATCTCGTGAGTATCTAAACCTGCTCCTGCAATGGCACCAGTCTGTAGTGCGGCGATCAAAGCAGCTGTATCGATTACTCCACCGCGCGCGGTATTAATTACGACTGCATCGCGGCGCATTATCTGGAATGCCGAGGCTCCAAGCATGTGGTGGGTCTGTGGAGTCAGTGGCACATGGATGGAAATAACCTGCGAGCGACGCAATAACTCATTCAGGGTGGTCGTTTCGACCCCTTGATAGCGGTTAGCATCTGCTGCCAAGATATCGTGTCCAATTACGTGGTATCCCAGACCTGCTGCTTTGCGTGCTACTGCCAAGCCGATCCGGCCAAGACCAATGACCCCAAACACCCGATCTTTTGTTTGGTAGAGCGGGCGCACTTGTGAAAAATCGAATTGTCCAGTTCGCATACCGCGATCCATGATCATAATCCCTCGGGCGAGGGTCATAGCCAAACCAATAGCATGATCAGATACGGCTTCCGTGCCATAATCTGGAACATTGCAAACCGCAATTCCGCGTTGCGTGGCCGCATCGATATCCAAAGTATCAACCCCGACTCCGTAGCGACCAATCGCACGTAGTTTTGGCAACGCATCCATGACCTCAGCGGTAATGTTGGCATACTGCACACAGATTCCGTCAGCATCGCGCGCGCCCGCAATGACCTGAGCAGCGCCTTTATCTTGCCGTATCTCCAGTTCCGCCCCGGCTTGCATCGCTTCTTGCTGTTCTTGCGCGAAGGCATCATGGTCGCATTCTGTGATTACGATACGCATTTGAGTACACCCACTCCTCGTCGTTTGATAGAAAACTAGCCGTACGGTCGAGCTCCAGTTATTTCTGAGACACGTCTGGCGCAGGTAATAACTGGCGGACTCATCACTTCAATTTCGGACGTGCTGTTCCTATCTTCGCTTGAAGCACCGCTAAATGGAACTTTGTTTCATCTGATAAGACAAGATGCTAGAGTACGTGCAAACTCATGTCAAGAAACCCAGAACGCTTGAGGTGAAACGTTAGAAGGTCAAGTTATCACTTTCTGGTGCACGCATTGCCCCATTGCTGAGTTTATGCCGGAAAACCTGGTAGGAAGGGTGCAGTAAGAAAAGGTAGGAGGAGAAAAGTGCTCGATGTTTCTTTGCTAAAGGCCACAAAGATTGTACCGGTTGTGGTGTTGGATGACGCCGCGGATGCGATCCCGTTGGCAAGGGCATTAGTTGCTGGTGGGCTGAAGTTAATCGAAGTCACATTCCGCACGTCGGCAGCGACAGAGTCGATCGCACGCATTTCCACTGAGGTTCCCGAGGCTATCGCAGGGGCTGGTACTGTAATTAATGCTGAACAGGTTGCGTCCGCTAAGGCTGCTGGAGCAAAGTTCTTAGTTTCACCAGGTTTACTACCAGAAGTCATAACCGCAGCGAATGCGGCAGGTTTGCCGATTTTCCCCGGAGTTGTTACCGGATCTGAAATCATGCAGGCACTAGCACTTGGTGTGAAAGTTGTTAAGTTTTTTCCTGCTGAAGTTGCTGGTGGTGTGAAGATGATAAAAGCACTAGCTGGCCCGTTTCCGCAGCTACGTTTTATTCCGACTGGCGGGGTGAATGAGACAAATCTGGCTGATTATTTGAGTGTTTCAGCGGTCATCGCTGTTGGCGGCACCTGGATGGTCGATAAGAAACTGATTGCAGACAAAGCCTGGGATCGGATCACCGAACTCACTCGACAGGCCGTCGCCAGTGCCAAAGCGAGCGTAAATCCGAAATGAGCGGATGAAATATTCGCATAAAACTTGGTAATGAGAGTCACGAAAGGTCAGTGTCGCAACCGCTGAAAGTGAAACCTGCTGCCGAATGCACTTACGATGTGATGTTGCGAGTTTTAGTTGTTTTACGCCTAATCGTGGCTAGCTTGGATGATTCGATCGGTCAATAGCTGTGGGCGGGTGAACATGACTTCGTGACTGCCTGGCAAAGAAATATGCTTACATTGTGATCCTAAGCGTGCCGCCATGCCTGCCCAGTAGCCTTCAGGCAGCGAAATATCATCTGTGACCGTGATGTAGCTGCGCGGCACATCGCAAGCGAAGAAGGCTCCAAGATCGAGTTTATCGAGTGAGGGGCGATAGGGCTGAGGAACCAATCGGTCGT
>WRJP01000049.1 GCA_009778535.1 Propionibacteriaceae bacterium
CCGATATCTGCGCAGTCCACCGCTCCACCGGGAATTCCATTCTCCCCTACATTCCTCAAGTCCACCCGTATCGAAAGCAGGCTCGGAGTTAAGCCCCGAGTTTTCACTTCCGACGCAGCGGACCGCCTACAAGCTCTTTACGCCCAATAATTCCGGACAACGCTCGCACCCTACGTATCACCGCGGCTGCTGGCACGTAGTTAGCCGGTGCTTCTTTTGCAGGTACCGTCACTTGCGCTTCGTCCCTGCTGAAAGCGGTTTACAACCCGAAGGCCGTCATCCCGCACGCGGCGTTGCTGCATCAGGCTTGCGCCCATTGTGCAATATTCCCCACTGCTGCCTCCCGTAGGAGTCTGGGCCGTATCTCAGTCCCAGTGTGGCCGGTCGCCCTCTCAGGCCGGCTACCCGTCATAGCCTTGGTGAGCCGTTACCTCACCAACAAGCTGATAGGCCGCGAGCCCATCCTTGACCGTCGGAGCTTTCCACCTCTAAGGATGTCCAAAGAGGTCATATCCGGTATTAGCAGCTGTTTCCAACTGTTATCCCGATGTCAAGGGTAGGTTGCTCACGTGTTACTCACCCGTTCGCCACTCGTGTACTCCGAAGAGCCTTACCGTTCGACTTGCATGTGTTAAGCACGCCGCCAGCGTTCGTCCTGAGCCAGGATCAAACTCTCCGTTGAAAAATTTCGACGCGGGCTGTAAGGCCCTATTTGTCGTCAACTTCAAATTTGACACTGACGCAGACTCATTGCTGAATCTGCTCAATAATCAAAGGAACCGTTCCAAAATGCTAGAAAAACACCCTGGGACGGGTTGATCGCACTTATGAAAGTGCATTTATATTGTGCATTGACTTTTAAACACGCTATTGAGTTCTCAAGGTTCGGGTGCACACCTAGTTTTGGCTTTCACCGCCACTTGGGGCAACATCGTCCAACTCTACCCGTTTGAAATGGTCGAGTCAAATCGAGATTTTTTGCCCCTGCGGTTTGCAGAAGCGGGCACTAATACTGCCCCTATTTTCCCCGATTGTCAAAACGGACAGTTCTCCTGGTTTTGCGGCAATCCGAACCAGCTGCTCGGAGGCTATCAGGGTCGTTTTGTCCAGCAGCAGTTCTTGGCCTTGCGGGTGCTGCCACACACACAGGGGTCATTGCGGCCAACGCCTTGCCAAACGGTCATGGCGTGTGCTCGCAAGTTGGCCATGATTTCGGCAGGGGCGACCCCGCTGTTGGCCTGTGAGGCAACAAACTTCAATGCTGGAATGGCATGGGAAAAGAATTTTGCTAATCCGTCACAGAGCTGATTTACTCCAACCGATGGTTCATCGGGCAACCTGTCTTTGGGACAACCGCCGTTACAGAATCGCAGCCATTGGCAGGACAGACACTTGCTGGGCAGACTGGCACGCTTTTCTTCACCAAAATGCAGTTGCACCGGCGAATCAGCCAGCTCCCCCAACGGCATATCGGCGATATTGCCCAACAGGTATTCACCACGCACGTAGTGATCGCAGGAGTAGACACCTCCATCGGCTTCGAGCACCAACGCCCTGCCACAAGTTGGAGCCATCCAACACAATCCGGCTTCGCCGCCAGCCAGGATACGGCTGGTTTCAGCAAATAGTTGCACATCCAAGCGTCCCAGGTCGTTGAGCACCCATTCATCGAAGATGTCACACAAAAAGCTGCCATATTCAACGCCACTGACGCACCCCGGTGTCGGCACCTGGGCTTCATGTTGACTCACGATAGGGATGAACTGAATCCAGCCAGTGCCAAAACTCCGTAAACTGCGATATACCGCCAGCGGTTCAGCCGCCGCGGAAGAAGTTACGGTACACAATAAATCCGGCTGCACTCGGTGAGCCTGTAACCGACGAACCGCAGCTGCCGCGTCTTGGTAGCTACCGCCGCCTAGAGCATCGGGTCGATATTTATCATGGATTAACGCAGTGCCGTCAATGCTCAATCCGACATCAAAACGCTCCGCAGCCAAAAATGCGCACCAGTCGTCATCTAGGAGGACACCGTTAGTTTGCAGGTTATTCCAGCAGGTCCAACCTTTCGGCAGCTGCTGTTTTTGCAACTCAACTGCGCGGCGGAAGAAATCCAGACCAGCCAACGTCGGCTCACCGCCATGCCAAACAAAACTAACTTGCGAGCTAGGGCTGGCGTTGATGTAACTGGCGATGAAACGTTCCAACGTCTCATCACTCATCCGATGCGAACCCAAATGCGGAGTCGGCAAGTAGTAGCAATAGCTACAACGCAGATTACAGCGCGAGCCGACAGGTTTCGCCATCACCGAGAAGGGTCTTCCCGAATGCGATACCGCCGCTGGCATCAGGATGTTTTTTGCAGCTGCTCGTTGAAGAAGGCCAACACTTTATTCCAGGAATCTATCGCCTGCGCAGGGCGATATGAGTCGCTCGCGTAATTCCAAAAAGCGTGGCCAGCCCTGTCGTAGCGATGGAAGGTGTAATCCTTGCCATGTTTACGTAACTCCTCCTCATGTAGATCAACTTCTTCAGGAGTCGGATACTGATCATCGTTTCCAAAGATGCCCAGCAGTGGACAACTTAATTCACTGGTCAGATCAATCGGAGCAACTGGACGTGCCGGAGTCAAACTCGACTTGTCCATAACGACGCAGCCACCCCATAAATCGACAGCGGCAGCAAAGCCTTTACCTCTACAAGCTGCAAGAAATGCATGTCGTCCACCGGAACACATTCCGATGACACCCACACGCCCGTTGGAATACGGCAGCGATGTCAGATAGCTCAGCGCACTTTCGCATTCTGCCATTACTACCTGATCTGGAACCCCTCCGGCAGCATTCGCTGTTTGCGCCACCTCCCAAGGCGTTCCATGTCCGAAACTTTGGTAGATATCAGGGCAGATAGTGAGGAAACCGTGCTGGCTGAATCTGCGCGCAATCTCGCGGTTGAGCTCATCCCAGCCTGGCATATGAGGAATCAAGACGATAGCCGGATATGGGCCAGAACCTAGCGGGCGGGAGAAATAGGCATTAACCCGTTCATCGTTCGCGCCAGGGATAGTCACGGTTTCGCTCAGCATGCCCTCGTACGCGTCAGTTTGTAGATCATTCCACATGTGTCCTCCTTCGTGACTGGTTTAGATTACCTCAGTGTGTTAGCTGTGAACTAGTTCTTAACGGCCTCGGTTACGCGCCGACAAGGCGCGCTGAGCCTCGCGGTCGGCATCACGTTTTGCGAGCGTTTGGCGCTTGTCCCAATCTTTCTTTCCGGTGGCAATAGCGATTTCGACCTTCGCATAACCGTCCAAGAAATAGATAGACAGTGGCACAATCGTTTTGCCAGAGGCTTCGGTTTCGCGCCGTAGCTTCGCTATCTCCTTCTTATGCAACAGGAGTTTACGAACCCGACGCGATTCATGACTTTTGCGCCAAGTTCCGAAACTGTATTCGGGAATGTTTGCGTTTCGCATCCAAACTTCTTGATCGTCGACACTAACGAACGCATCTACCAAAGATGCCCGCCCTGCCCGCAGCGATTTCACTTCAGTGCCAGTGAGCACCAGACCTGCCTCAAAACGCTCATGCAGATTGTAATCATGGTGCGCTTTTTTGTTTCGCGCCACCAGAATTTTTCCGCTCGGCCTGGGCATGATAACTCCTCTATGAGCAGAACAGTCTATGCGACTGGTTCCTATTTGAGGAATTGCATTGGGTTGACTCTAGCTCCGTCGTAGTACATCTGTAGGTGCAGGTGGCATTCAGTCGAAAGACCAGTCGTACCTACATATCCCACGATCTGCCCTTGCTTAACGAATTGACCGACTTTGACAACGATCTTTGACTGATGCGCATACCCAGATGAGATCGGCTTTCCTTTGTAGAGACCGTAACTGATGACCGTGTAGTTTCCCAAGCCATTAGAGGAAGCCGTGGGAATCGTCGAGGTTACCTGACCGTCGGCCATTGCAAACAGCGGCGCACCACATGCAGCCCCAAAGTCAGTGCCCCAGTGCATCCGGTAATAATGCAAGATCGGGTGGTAGCGCATCCCAAAAGGAGAGCCAGCTTTGGCGTTCACCGGATAGATGAACCCAGAAGCCGTCATCTTTACGCCATTCTTGGCATCCTTGGCTGCCTGCGCTGCGATCTTCTTGATGATCTCAGCTTCTTTATTTTGCAGTTGCTTATATTCAGCTTTGCTGGCTTCCAATTCGCTCTGCGCAGCGGTCTGAGCACGCTGATTTTCTTGAACCAGCCGAGCAACCCTGGCAGTTTGAGCAGATGCTTTCGCAGTCAGATCGTTAATCTTGGAGACTTGTGCCTTTGCTTCTTCATTGCGAGTCGCGACTTCTTGCTCTGCGACGGTCAACGACTTCCGCTTCGCGGCGAGATTGGCTTGTGATGCTTCCAGCTTGATCAAAGTGGCTGAAGTCGCGTTGAAAATCGTGTCCGACCATTGCAACTTATTGGCGATCTCACCGGCAGTTTCCGCAGTAAAAATCAACTCAAACCCGACAAGATCATTATGGCGCTGATATTCGGCAAGTGCCGCCACCTTTATCAGTTCTTTTTGCGCATCAACCGCCTCGCTAGCCTCGGCAACTTGCTGTATAGCGATCGTCAGGGCAGCTTTAGCTTTCTTCAGTTCTGCGGCGATCCTTGCCTGGACTGCCTGCGCGTCAGAAAGTTTTCGCTTCAGGTTAGCCAGATCCGATTGGGCACTGGCAAGTTGCGCCTGTGAATCAAGGAGAGCCGAAGTTGCTCGCTTTACTTCCGCTTCGCCAGCCTTTATCTGGGTAGAAGCGCTGACCAATTCTTTACGGACTTTGTCACGGGCATCTTTCAAGTCGTCGGCTGAACTGAAGGGCAAACTCGCAAAGCCTAGAGCCAGCGTTGTTATGACAACAACACCTACCCGCGCTAAGCCTTGGCCTCGCATACATCTCCTCTGCTCATACTCTCAGATACCGATGCGTCGCAACCACAGTAGGCACTACAGACAGCGCCACGGCAACCAGTACCATAACCAATGATGCAGATTGCACATGCGATAAATCAATCCAATCGCCGCCTATCTCTACCTGGGCTTTACCCCTGATTACGAACTGCACCACCGCAACCAACGTCGCACAAGCCAGTAACGCCCCGATCAACGCGGAAATGACCGCTTCCAAGAGGAAGGGAAGCAGAATGAACCAATTTGAAGCTCCCACTAACCGCATAATCCCTAATTCGCGTCTGCGATTGAACGCCGCCATCCGAATCGTGTTACCGATCTGAAGGGTTGCAGCAACGAGTAGCACTAGGGCTGCCCCGATGGTCGCCCAGCGCGCCATGTTCAACCAAGCGAAGATCGAATCAAGGAATTTCCGCATATCCTCTACTGCCTGAACCCCCTTCATATGGGCGACGGCGGAAACAACCCCTTGATATTGCTCTGGGTCTTTGAGTTTGACACGAAACGAGTCCTGCATGTCTTCTTCAGTCATGATGGCCAGAACCTGTGCGTTTGGGTAGTACTCCCGAAAATCTTGATATGCCGCTGCTTTGGACTCGTAATAAACCGTCTCAACCTCTGGGTTTTCTTCCAGGGTGCGTCGAATTTCATTTTTTTGAGCCTGCGTCGCTTCTTCGCCCTGCTCGCAGTTCGGACTCTTAGAAGTCTTTATGCAAAGGAAGACGCTGATCTCAATTTTTTCGTACCAACGGCCTTTGGTCAGTTCGACCTGGTCGGCAGCCAGCAGCCCGGCACCGAACAGAGCCAATGAAACCCACATCGTTATGACGACAGCTAGCGTCATAGATGCATTACGTCGGATTCCAGAAAATGCCTCGGCAAACATATGACGCATTATCGCCTCCGACCTGTGCCATGTATCGGGCCGGTGTAGTCCCAAGACTGGCCGTAGCCATATACACCCTTAACTTGGTCTCGCACGACTTCGCCGCTGACCAGTTCGATCACCCGCTTGCGCATTTGATCGACGATGTTGGCGTCGGGGGTTGCCATGATGATGGTGGTATTTGCTTTATTGATTCGATCCAACAATTTCATGATGCCGACGCTGGTTGCGGGGTCAAGGTTACCGGTGGGCTCGTCTGCTATGAGAATCTGGGGACGATTCACGAAAGCTCTCGCAATTGCTACCCGTTGCTGCTCGCCGCCGGAAAGTTCTTCGGGAAGCCGATCTCCCTTGCCAGCCAGATCGACCAATTCCAGAGTTTCGGGAACTACTTTCTTGATTAGTGATTTTGGTTTCCCGATTACTTGCAGTGCGAAAGCCACGTTTTCATGCACAGTTTTGCCAGGGAGCAGTCGGAAGTCTTGGAACACCGTTCCTATCCGCCGCCGCAGCGCAGGAACCTTCCAGGAATGCATTCGAGTGAGATCTTTCCCAGCCACGTACAGATGCCCCGATGAGGGCAGGTATTCGCGCAGGATGAGCCGCATGAAGGTTGACTTGCCGGAGCCGGAGGGGCCAACAAGAAAGGCGAACTCGCCTTTGTCTATTTCGACATTTACATGGCTCAGCGCAGGGCGCTTCTGCCCGGGGTACACCTTTGAAACATCGTCAAATCTAATCACAGTCTTTTTCACTTGCCGGTAGACAACGGGGAAGTTTCCTGAGATTTCTCAGGCCGACTCGCCGCGAAGTTTAGTTCATTGACTAGGGGAAAAGGAAAATGCAACGCCGTGCAGTCTGCTTTTACCCTGGTTCTCACTTCCGGACTAGTGTACTACTTAACGCAAGCCGCTCTGCCTGCGCCAACGGATACCCGCATCAAGGAAGGCATCTATTTCGCCGTTCAGCACCGTTTCCGCATTGCCAACTTCGTGTCCACTGCGAACATCTTTGACCATTTGGAAAGGGTGAAGGACATAGTTACGAATCTGCGATCCCCAGGAGTTGCCGTCGCTAAGCAGCCCTTTCATTTCGGCTTCTTTTTCGGCACGTGCCTTCTCTAGCAACCGAGACTGCAATACGGCCATTGCTGCAACTTTGTTCTGGAGTTGTGACTTTTCGTTCTGGCAGGAAACCACCAATCCGGTAGGTAGATGTGTGATACGCACGGCCGAGTCGGTGGTGTTAACGCTTTGACCGCCAGGGCCGGAAGAACGAAACACATCAATTCGTATGTCAGAATCGGGGATTTCGATGTTGTCGGTCTCCTCGGTCACCGGCAGCACATCTACGCCTGCAAATGACGTGTGCCGTCGCCCCTGATTGTCGAACGGGGATATTCGTATCAGTCGGTGGGTGCCTTGTTCGATGGAAAGCATCCCGTACGCGAATGGTTCTTTGACTGCAAACGTCGCTGATTTGATTCCGGCTTCTTCGGCATATGAGATGTCATACACCTCGGTCGTATAGCCGTGACGTTCCGCCCAGCGCAAATACATGCGCAGCAACATCGCCGCCCAGTCGGCAGCATCGACCCCGCCTGCTTCAGAGCGGATAGAGACCAGCGCGTCGCGCTCGTCATATTCACCCGATAACAGCGTCCGGATTTCCAAAGCCTCAATGTCAGCGGCAAGCGCTCGAAATTCATGCTCGGCTTCGACCAACGTTTCTGCGTCGTTTTCGGCTTCGGCTAGTTCTATCAGCACGTCCAAATCAGCCGTGCGGTTGCTCAACCCGTTGAGCTTTTCCACTTCGGCTTGCAGCCGAGACAGTTGTGACGTGACTGTCCGAGCGTTTTCTGGGTCGTCCCAAAGTGTGGGGCTGGCAACGATTTCTTCAAGTTTTTTGATCTGAGCTTGCTTTGCGGAAGGGTCGAGAACTGCAAGAATCGAATTCAGGACGGTTTGTAACCGGTTCGACTCTGCTTGCAGCTCTTGGACAATCACAATCGACTACTCTAGCCCAGAGCGTGTCTTTGAGCTCATTCTTGGCAGCAGCGAGCTACGCGAGGGGCAAGGTATCTGCTGAAAAACCACAGTCAGTCCTATTGCTGGAGCGTCTTAACGAAGTGAACCAACTGATAGTCGCCAGCCGAGGTTCGTTCGGTTTCACGGTAGCCCAAGCGTATGTAAAGGCGGATATTCGCAGTGCTGTATTCGCCGGTGAATAGCCGCAAGGAACGCGCATGGGGAAACACAGTTTCGGTTTCGCGCAGCAATCGAGTACCGAGACCTTCACCTTGCCGGTCAGGAACCACCATCAAGCGTCCAACTTCTGCATCGGTTCCCAGCCGATGCAGCCGAACTGCCCCCAGCAGCCGTCCATTTTCTCTGATTCCCAATGCAACCACATCCGGGTCGGCAAGCTCGACCCGCAATTCATCCAAGGTTTGAACCAGCGGCGGTAACCTGAAATCGTTATGTGCCACTGCCTGTTCTATGTAGGCGGCACGTTGTAACGTCAGAATTTCACCTGCATCCTGCAACCCCAACACGGATACTGGCACGGCTGTCATTTCTACCTTGTTCACTTAAAAATTCTATACTGCCGCCAGCATGCGGGAATTCTGCCTCTTGAGATCGGGGTTGCTGCTAACAGCTAGCAGGCAAATTTCCGCCAAACATTGCAGCGGGCAACGGATTGGGTAGAGACTGGATGCTACATATTGCCGTGGCAGCCTTGGCATAGGTAACGACAGCACAACCGAGGAAAAGCTGGGAGATGATTGCAATGAAGAATTGGCCTTCGCAAGCAAAAGTCATAACGATCATTTCGATGGTGGTAGCCGTCGCCGCAATAGCCGCATTGTTATTGGATTTAGCACTCGGCTGGAGTAAAACAAGCTCACCGAACTACGACGACCCCACGCCTACAACCAGCAGAGTTGAAAACCCGGCCTCGACCTCAGTGATAGCGCCGCCGTCGACTACCCAAACGTCGACCCCTGGGACACCTACTGCTACTGACACCTCAGCCCCGCAGTCCACTGAAAGCTCATATGCGTTTATCTCGGATTGGAATGACGGGGCAGCTAACAAAACAAATTTGGCCTTTGAGTTTGTGGACTGGCTGACTGGCGAAGCGGCAGTGGAGATGTACATGCAGGATTTCCCTGGTATTTCAGCCGAAGATGCGGAGCTAATGACACAAGAAGCAGGATATATCCGCAACGTCAATCCCGAACTGCGATGGTTCACCACAACTGATAGCAGCGCCTACTACCTGCCTGACGACAATTTGGTCAACAAGTTGGTTAGCTATGACACTTTCAAACTCATGATGCTCCCCGCTATCGACGCTAAGGACGATTGGTTGACCTTTGTCGAAGTCACAACTTCTTCAGACATGATCGTCAAAATCGAATGGGCGTACCGCCCTTAGGTGGTCACCCGTTGTCTTCTGCGCGCAGTCGCAGGATCGATACACCGAGCATGGATCAGCACTCAACCAGTTGGAGACCGTGTTTCTGCGCTGCTTCGCACTTCGTCAACACTTAATCATGTGTTCGGCAGCTTCGCTGCCTATCACAAGCTTCAATCGGCTCGGAAACACAAGCTAGCTTTCGTTTCACTCGCCTCATTCGCTTGTGGGCGCAAACGGACTCGAACCGCCGGCCTCTTCCTTGTAAGGGAAGCGCTCTAACCAACTGAGCTATGCGCCCGAACGTGCAGCAATCTTATGCCAACAAGCAGACAAGCAAAAACCCGCGTTCGGAAAACCCGACAATTTCTCAGCGTCGGGAGCCTTTAGGACGACCCAGTTTATGCGCATGCCACCTTTGCGAAACTGAAGCCGGATTTGCAAGCGCCAGTCCTGCGGCCAGTGCAGCTTCGGAAATATCGGCGGCATCAATGTAGCCATCGTTTCCGAGTTTGGGAGTCAGCAACCAAATGAAGCCCTTCTCACCCAAATCAGTCAACGCATCGACAAGGCCATCGGTGAGATCACCGTCCTCGTAGCGCCACCACAGCAACACTGCATCAACTGCTTCCACCGCTTCGTAGATAAGATCGGATTCGATCTCATCCATAAGCAATGAACGAAGATCTTCATCGACATCTTCGTCCCAACCAAGTTCTTGAACTATCTGACCAGAGACAAGCCCCATCGCGGCCACTCCGCTTTGGCGTGTCAACCCTTCGGTGCTCACATAGAAAAGCCTGCCAGAAAACTGTTGCATAGAAAAATGCATGACCAAAAGTAGCGCAATTTTTCGCTGTTATCTGAAAAAACGACCTGCTGACTTCGTAAAAAAGGCTAGCTGCACAAATCTTGAAGCTAAACTGGCGTAACCTGTTGCTGTCTTCGAGATGGAAATGGAGATTCAGTGGACAACTGGTGGCCGCGCGAGAAGGTCAGAACTACTATCGCCGCTGCAATGAAGGCGCGTTTAGGTACCCTGATCACAGCAGCCCAGACCAAAATCGCCGCAGATAACCCCTGGATTACCACTTTGGATGCTGAGAACCGGTCTTGGATTTCAGCGGTCGCCCAGGCAGGCATCACTGGCCTAATCGACTGGTTCCAAGCAGCAGGCGACTCTGGGGCACCAACCCACGTTTTTTCCGCAGCCCCACCCGCGCTAACTCGCAAGATCAGCCTGGAACAGACCGTTGATCTGGTGCGTTCCACTGTTGACGCGCTCGAAAAAGAAATAACAACCTTCGAGCCTGCCTACCAAGCCCCGCTCCAGCTAGCATTACTGCACTACGCTCGCGAGATAGCTTTCGCAGCGGCACAGACCTATGCCAGAGCAGCAGAAACCAGAGGCGCATGGGACGCGCGTTTAGAGTCGCTGGTAGTTGACGCAGTAATCCGCGGCAAAGCCGGAATCGCACTGATGTCACAAGCCTCAACCTTGGGCTGGACTACTCCAGAAGAAATGACCGTAGTGATCGGAACCGCTCCAGCAGAACCGATAGTCGCAATCGAACGCATCCGCAAGCTGTTGACGAAAGCCGGTGCCGAAGTCCTCGCCTCTCAGCAAGGGCAACGTCTAGTAGTAATAATCGGCGGCACCTGTGAAATGCTGGCGAACCCGCAAACGCTGCTGCGTGATTGCCTAGACGAATTCGGCACTGGAAATGTTGTGATCGGCCCGAAAGTCTCCAATCTGGAAGAAGCCTCCCGCAGCGCAGCCGATGCAATGTCTGGACTGGGCGCGGCAAAAGCCTGGAGCGACGCCCCACGGCTGGTGCCCGCCGCAGCACTGCTTCCAGAGCGCGTCCTAGCAGGGGACGCAAATGCCCGCAGCATCCTGGTTGAGACTCTCTACAAACCATTAGTTGCAGCAGGTGCAGAGCTGGTAGCGACAGTGGTTGAATACCTAAACAACGGCGGGTCGATTGAAGCCGCTGCTCGCACCCTATTCATCCACCCCAACACTGTGCGCTACCGATTGAAGCGAATCCAGGAGATCACCTCAATGTCGCCGGTCGAACCGCGTGATGGATACGCCTTCCGATTAGCGATCAGTCTGGGAAAACTACAAAGCTGACAAGTTTGCAACGCCCGCACAGCAGCGTCGTTTGTAGGTTTTCTACAAAGCCTGCGCTCGGGTTTCGTCTTGATAAAGCTGTAAATCAGGCTACAAGCACGACAGAGTTAATGCGTGCTTGTAGTAGTGGCGCCAGGTCAGGGCGCGCAGACGTCGGGATTTCTTTCAGCGTGGTTGGAGTCAGAATCAAACAAAGAGTATCTGCAATGGCTTAGTGCGGTTTCTGGAATCGCTCTTTTAGACTATGGAACCCAAGCTGATGCCGAAACCATCAAAGCTACTCAGCTTGCCCAACCGCTGCTCGTAGCTGGCGGTCTATGTGCCGCGCGTTCGCTTTTCGGCGACAGCGATCTGGAAAACACTATTGATCTGACCGCTGGTCACAGCGTCGGAGAGTTGACCG
>WRJP01000050.1 GCA_009778535.1 Propionibacteriaceae bacterium
ACCGCCACATTGATGATTGCCGGATCGTCGATCGAAAACATCTGGGCTTGCTGAAAAGGGGTCATTCTCCCCGCTGGGGACAGCATAAAGACTCGGATGCCAATACGACCCAGCATGGCATATTCGGCAGCCGACCCGGTGTCTCCACTCGTTGCGCCTAAAATGTTCAGTTGCGCTCCGGTTTTGGAAAGTTCTGCTTCAAAAAGTTGACCCAGCAGTTGCATCGCCAAATCTTTAAAAGCGGCGGTGGGGCCGTCGCTGAGGTGTGCCAGCCACAAGCCGTTACGCAACTTTGACACCGGAACGATTTCTGCGGTTGAAAACACTTCGTCGTTATAGGCACGTTGGCAGCAGTGCAACAGTTCAGTTGAATCCATATCGTCGATGAATAGTGAAAGGACGGCGTGCGCCAAAGCCGCATATCCTTCTTCATGCAGAAGTTTGCGTAACCTTGGAAGATCGGCTTGGAGTTGGGGGTAGTTTTGCGGTACGTACAGTCCGCCATCGGGAGCCAGCCCTGCTAACAAGATGTCGGTGAATATGGCTGGTTGGCTCGTTTTGCTTCGAGTTGACACGTACTTCACGGTTCAAGTGTAGTTATTTTCGACTTTGAGTTTGCGACGCCCGTGAAAACGTGATGTCACAAGACTCGCTCACACCCTAAACATGCGGTAAAGACAGATCGGTGAAAGAATGGGGTAAATTTGCAGATATTGCCCTGACCCATGACGATGTGAATATGCCCAGAAGGAGCCTCTCAGCGGATGCGCTCGCGTTTGTCGATGCCAGCCCAGTGGATCGCGCCTCGGCAATCCTTGCGCAGGCGCAGATTCTTGCTGACCGGCTTCGCTCTGAGGCATATCAAGACGCTGAAAACATTCGCGCTGAAGGTCGCAAAGATGCTGCGCGGGCAAAGGCGGAAGCCTTGGAGGCAGTCGAAGGTCTTAACGCCTGGTCGCGGCAACTCACCGAGGATTCTGAAGCCTTTGAGCAACAGCTAGCAGATCGGCGTGTGGAGTTTGAAAATGCGCTGAACATCTCCAAACATGAGTTCCTACGCCGCGCCAACATTGAAGCAGAGGTTGTTATCCACAATGCCACTGATCAGGCTGCTTTGATCACGCAGGCTGCCGAGCGAAATGCGGCAGATGCGATGCAGCAGGCATACCGCGAGTCCGAGGCGATTGTTGCGGAAGGGCAGGCTCAAGCCAGTGCGTATATGACTGCTGCGGATGAGCATGAGATAGCCATTGAGGAGCGGCTCAACAGGCAGCGGGCATCGGCAGCAGCCGAAGTTGCAAACCGTTATCGGGCGCTGGAGGAAGAAGAAAATCGCCGCAGAAGCGATGTGGAAGCAGAAATCGCTTCCAGATACCAGCAATTGGATGCAGTTGAGGCTGAACGTCGACAGGCCACAGACCAAGAGTTACAGCTTTGGCGAGCCGAAGTTGAGGCCGATGTGGCTGCTTCGCGGGCAGAGTTAACGCACGAAAGCACCCAAGCCAGAGAGCAAATCCAAGCAGACCGGCGAGTTTTTGAGGCTGAAGTTTCCCGAATCATGTCTGAAACCCAGGCAGAGCAGGAGATACAGTACGCAGAAACTCAGTCTTCGATCGAACGTCAATTGGCGGCAGCGAGTACCCAGGTTTCTGAAGCTGAGCAAACAGCGACATCATTGCTCGCCAATTCCAAGCGGGAGGCCGAGGAAGAACGCCGCAGAATTCTGGAAACTTTGGCCGAACACTCCAGAAGCGTCCGGCAAGAAGCAGAAGACTTGCTTAATGCGGCTCACCAGGAGAAAACGAACGCTGAGGCTGAGGCACGCCGGATTATTGGCCAGGCCGAAACCGATGCAGAGCGAATCACAGAAGCTGCGCGGTTTGACTCAAATTCCAGAAAAGAGCGTTCTGAGCGCGAATACAATGAGGCTGCTTCGGGTGCAAAAATCATTCGAGAACGTGCTGCTGCGGAGTTGGAGCGGGTGCAAAAAGAGAGCTTGGAACGCACAAAATCTGCCCGTGATGAAGCCATGCGTTTGGTTAACGACGCCCGCACCGAAGCAGACACGGTACGAGCAGAAGCTAGGGCATTATTAGATCGTGCTCGCCTGGAAGTTTCTGCCTTAGCAAAGCAGCGTGACGAAATCCACAAACAGTTGGGCGGGCTTTCTGGAGTGATCGAAGCATTAGCAGTTTCGGAACATCCGGAAAATCTGGCGAAGACCCTAGATGACGCGGTAGAATTCATTCCGAAATCGCCGGTTACACCACCAAGGTCTACGATTCCAGCGCCAGCAGTGTCCATGACCAGTGCCGGTGGTTCACAATGAGCCACTTTAGATGTAAAGTTCGCCAGTACAGAGGAGAACAATGACTGAAACACCAACCTTTAAGACTGTACGACACGGTTACGATGTCACCGAAGTCGATCAAGTCATCACAGACCTTGTCCAGAAGCTTGCAAAAGCAGAAGAAACTGCCACGGAAAGCGCCGCAGAGATAACAAAGCTGCAATCAACTTCCAATCGGCTACTGCAGGAGGTCGACGACTTCCGGTCGCGTTCCTCGGCTCTCGAAGATGAGTTGCAACACGCTTCCCCTACGTTTGAAGATCTGGGTGCCCGTGTGGGACAGATTCTTTCGCTTGCGCAAGCAGAGGCGGATGAAATGCTCACGAATGCCCGCGAGGGAGCAGAGGCGCTGACAAATGAGACTGCTGCTGCCGCAAGCCAGATTCGCAGCGAAGCTGAATCATATGCCTCTGACACTGCGTCAAAGGCAGATTCAGAGTCAACAAAAACGATTGAGAGCGCTCGTCGCCAGGCCGATGAGATCCTTGACCATGCAGACCGCGAAGCTACCGCTCGCCGTGAAGAAGCTGAAGCTGTTTACGAGCATCAGCGTGCGCGCGCTGCTGCCGCTGCCGCAGATTTCGAGCGTACCTTGGGCGAACGCCGCGACCGCGCCGCTGCTGAATTTGCTACTCAGATGCAAGCGAACGATGATGCTTTAGCTCGCGCCGAGGAGTTGCAACTGGCTACTGCCGCCGAGGCTGACCGGATGCGTGATGAGGCTGAGGACGAGATCGAAACCATGATGAAGGACGCTAACACTGAGGCCGCTAAGGTGATCGACCAGGCTCGTATCACTGCCGAACGGGTGCGTCGTGAGTCAGAGCGCGAAGTTCAAGCAGCTACAGCTCGCCGTGATGCCATCACCGCACAGCTCAGCAACGTTCGTCAAATGTTGGCGACAATGGGTGGAGCTGCGATGGGTGTCGGTCCGGCAGTCTTTGAGGAAGTTGTTGAATCAGTTGAGATCGAAGCACCGGTCATCGTTGAAGATACTTTCTTCCCAGAATTGGAAATCGAAACTGAGGAAGTTATCCAAACTGAAGATTAGTCGTTCCGCGACGAAGTCTTTTTTACTTAACTGCCGCCCACTTTTAGGCGGCAGTTTTGTTTGCAGAGGTTGCATCATTTAGTTCAGTTCGCGGCCAGCCGTTGCGAAGTGGATGTGCATTCTCTAGGGTTGGAAACCAAGAACGTCTCTATTCACAGGAGTTGAAGTGAAATATCGGTATCTGGGCAATTCTGGATTGAAGATCACAGAAATCTGCTATGGCAACTGGCTTACCCACGGGTCGCAGGTGGAGAAAGAAACCGCCCTCGCGTGTGTGCGGACAGCACTCGAAGAAGGCATCACCAGTTTCGATACCGCTGATGTTTACGCCAACGGTGCTGCTGAGAAAATCCTCGGCAAGGCGCTGCAACACGAACGACGAGAATCTTTAGAAATCTTCACAAAGGTTTATTTTCCAACCGGCCCTGGAGGAGCTAACGACTCTGGACTGTCGCGTAAACACATCATGGAGTCGATTGATGCCTCACTGATTCGGCTGCGCACCGACTATGTTGACCTCTATCAGGCTCACCGCTTTGACGTGGAAACTCCGCTTGAGGAGACGATGCAGGCGTTTGCGGACGTGGTTAGTGCCGGTAAGGCGCTGTACATCGGAGTTAGCGAGTGGACCGCAGCGCAGATTCGAGCCGGTCACGCGTTAGCTAAGGAGCTCGGCGTGCAACTGATCTCCAGCCAGCCGCAGTATTCGATGCTTTGGCGGGTGATTGAGCAGGATGTCGTTCCAACTTGCGCCGAGCTTGGAGTCTCGCAAATCTGCTGGTCACCAATGGCTCAAGGGGTGCTCTCGGGCAAATATCAGGTGGACAAGAAGATCCCCAAGCAATCCCGAGCGACCGACGAAAAGGGCGCGAAGATGATGCAGAAATTTATGCGAGAGGACATCTTTGCCAAGGTCAAGGAACTTAAACCCATCGCACGGGAAATTGGTTTAACACAGGCACAGTTGGCGATAGCTTGGGTGCTGCAAAATCCGAACGTTTCAGCAGCGATTATTGGTGCTTCACGTCCGGAGCAAATCATTCAGAATGTGACTGCATCTGGAGTCACTATTCCGCCGGAATTGATGGAGCGCATCGACGAGGTGCTGGATGAGGTCATAGAGCGCAATCCGGAAAGGACTGCCTCAGACCAGCCCCGACACCGGTTGTCATAAGGGTCATTTTCATCTGGACTGCTGTCTCGGGTAAACTTCCCCGCGGTGGCGTGTCCGAGCGGCCGAAGGAGCGCGCCTCGAAAGCGCGTGAGGGGCAACCCTCCGTGGGTTCAAATCCCACCGCCACCGCCAATTTGAATAGGGGTTGGGCTTTGCCTGACCCCTATTCAAATTTGTTCAGGAATTGTGGGATTTGAACCCGTGAGGGCGTGACTATCGTGAGCAAGCAATGGTTTGCTTGCGATCGAAGGAACGTATTCGGTCACTTTCGTTCCCTATTACAGGCTTCAATCTGCTCAAGAATGCTCGCAAGCGGCATTCTATTCGCTTCAATCGCCTGTGCTGAGGTGATCGGGAGAGAACCGAGGCAGGCGGATCAGCCTGGCTGATACGCGCAAATCCCACCGCCACCGCCAAATTTGTAGGGGTCAGCCGAAGTGCTGACTCCTAGTTCCAACCGACCACCACTTTCGCTGCTGGGCGCCCGTAAAGATTGAGCCCTTTGCGCGAGTAGAATAGGCGTGCTAGAAAATTCGTACTACCATCAGCAGGCGACTTAACGCAGATTTTCGGATTGAGGAAGGATCTTTCGTGAACCAAATTGAGAAGGCATTGATGCATGCACTATTTCTCCACCCGCACCACAACACTGACAAAACTATCGACTTCAGTAAATTCACAGTGCTCAACGAAAAGGTTAATCAGAAAAATCCAGGGCTAATAATGGTTCAGCCTGCCGACAACGACGATGCGGGCGTCTTCGAGATTCCAGGCACCGGAGTGCGCATGGTTTTTAAGACCGAAAGCCACTGCTCGCCATGCGTCGTTGAGCCCTACGGCTCTGCGGTGACCTGCCTCACTGGTTGCGCCCGCGACGTGGTAGCAATGGGCGGCGAGCCGCTGGTTGCCACTGACTTCATTGGCACCCAACCACCCGAAAATGAGGTCTTAGTCGGGCCTTGCGGGTTCGTGGGCGACGGCAAAACCTGTACTTGCGGGAACTGCAACACCATGACAAACGACCGCAGAGTCCAGCTCATGCTCGACGGCTTCCGTGACGGGTGTGAGGCGCTGGGTATCGGTGTAGTGGCTGGTGGCTTTTCTACCTCATTTAGTGACATTGTTCCGGCACTTGTCGGGTCAATCGTCGGCAGGCTCATCACGGACGAACCGCTGAAAAAGCCCGCCAGGAATGTTGGAGACAAGCTTATCCTCATCGGCGTTACCAGCAATGATGGTAACGACACGGCGTTTCGAGCCGGATTTGCGGACGTGATGCTCCCAGCACAGCCGCTGTTTGAAGAAGAAAAAACTTCCATGGCGGGGGCTTTGGCAGCATTTAGAACAGGCAAAATCAATGCTTGCTCCGACCTGGGAGCTGCGGGCATCGGTGCAGCGGTATGCGAGTCGGCACGCTACGGCGGCTTAGGCGCGAAGATTGATCTGTCGCTCGTCCCGCTCACCGCAGCAGCCGCCGACAACAAGCCGGAAGCAACCCTGATTAACGAAACCCAAGCCCGATATTTACTGCACGTAAATCCGAGCGATGTCGAAGAAGTACTAGCTGCGATACGCGCTACAGGTTCCACAGCGACTGTAATCGGTGAAATCACTGATGCCGCAGAAGTCGTATTCACCTACGCTGACGACGTAGTAGCGGTTATTCCTAATAGCCCCTCCGCTGCGATGTTCGCAGAATTAGGTTAAGGGGAGCTGACCTCCCGCTGGGTTGAGTGCCTGTCTTCCTGCTCAACCGACGAGAACTCGCCTTCACTCAATTGCGAGGCGAGCTAGGTTGCCTACGGATTCATTCCAGAGCAGAAGTTGGCTGCCAGCGGCATTTTCCGTCTCGAATTCCGCCCAGCCCGAAACGCTCTGGGCGGCCACAAGACCAGTGTTGAAAACTCCAGTCGCATTAGCTTTCACTACCTTGTTTTTACCATCGAGCAGTCTCAGGTAGACGTGAGGGAAAATCGGCGAGTTGGAATCGTTAGTGACTTTAAGATGAACCTTAACTTTCTTCCCATCGACCTGGACGGGTTCTAACACCTGAGCCTGTATCGGCTTTGCAGTCGCAGCCGTACCGATTACAGCGGGTGCAGGCGCATCGTCGATTCCCGAAGTTGTTTCAACAGTTGGCCAATTCAGGTTGAGACGGTTGGTTCTCTCATTTGTAAGGCTGACATTCAGATAGGGGTCAGGTTCGTCCATCAACTCGAATACCAGGATTCCCTTTGCGCTTTCGCCTGTGTTCAAAAATACGGCATCAAAAAAGGCATTTTTGGTATCTGCCACCAAACACGCCAAGCGGTTTATCTGCGAAAGCTGTCCGGGTGCCGTAACTATGGAAACTGCGGTTGGGATGGAGTCCAGAGGGTATGTCCCCTCGCCTTTCCATGCCACCTCAATCGTCACGACTGCGAATTTAAGACCGTACTGTGGTGCTAATCCATTTATCAGGGTTGTGGATTGTACCTGCGTAACCTTGATTTCCAAATCTCCAGCAGCGACCGTCTCGCCAACTTCTGTACGGCTTAGCGGCTTCGTCCCAACACCGTCCGGAATCTGCGGAGCCTCATTGATTTCCAAGTCAAATGATTTTGCCGGTTTTCCGGTTCGGGAATCCTTAGCGCCGCTGACTAGGTTAAGCCCGACTAGATAGTCTTGTGGCACCTGAAAAACCAAGGTGACTCGTCCAGAAGCATTTTCGGCAGCAGCAAAGAAAGCGCTGTTAGTTGGGAGCGCCTCCATTGCGCCCCGATCTGGCAGCCACGCTTCATTGGGAGCATCAGGAGAAACCAGCCGATATTGCGTTGGTGAGAGCCAGTACTGCTCTCGATCTGCTGCGCTATAAGCCATCTCTACGCTCAGAAACACCCATTCTGGTACGTCTGGAGCAAATCCCTGCAAGTCACGGGAAAAACTTGGGGTGCCAACACTCGTGGCAGTTATGACCTCGGCGGGGGTTTGCGGGGCGCCGGAAGTGCAGCCAGACAAAGTCAAGCCGAAAATAACTAATGCAGCAATGCAGCTGAGAATTTTGCTCATAACCGTACAATTTACTGTGTCGAACCAAACCTGCCCCAATACAGCGCCGTACACGCCCAAGATGTGGCGTTTCAACTCGGCTATCGCAGTGTTTTCAACCGCATAGCTGGTCAATTCTCCAATGGGTTAGCGGTGATAACGTTTGGGGATTAGTCTTTCAGAGGGTATCTATCAAATTCCAAGGAGATTCAATGTCGGCGCAATCTTGGTCAGCGCAGAACGCTTCGCAAACCGATGCAATACCGCTGCGCTCACGTACCACAACGCAGGGTCGTAATATGGCCGGAGCAAGGGCGCTGTGGCGAGCAACTGGTATGAGCGAAGCAGACTTCGGCAAGCCGATCATCGCTGTCGCCAACTCTTTCACCCAGTTTGTGCCAGGACATGTGCATCTACGTGACGCTGGCAAGATCGTCAGTGACGCGATTGTGCAGGCGGGCGGAGTCGGACGCGAATTCGACACGATAGCGATTGACGACGGAATCGCGATGGGGCACCAAGGCATGCTCTATTCGTTGCCGAGTCGAGAACTGATTGCTGACAGCGTTGAATACATGGTTAACGCTCATGCCGCCGATGCGTTGGTCTGCATTTCGAACTGTGACAAGATCACCCCAGGGATGCTGCTCGCCGCGCTGCGGTTGAATATTCCAACCGTTTTTGTCTCCGGCGGGCCGATGGAAGCCGGCCGAATTTCGGATGGTACTAATCAAAATGAAGTTCGGACAGATTTAATCGACGTGATGATTAAATCGGTCGATTCCAATGTCAGCGATGCGGAAATCGAATCCTATGAACGTACCGCTTGTCCAACCTGCGGTTCATGCTCAGGGATGTTTACGGCTAACTCGATGAACTGTCTATTAGAGGCCATCGGACTGGCATTACCGGGGAACGGTTCCACGCTGGCCACCTCAGCTAAACGAGGCGAGCTATTCGCCACCGCAGGCAGATTGATTGTTGAACTGTGCCAACGGTATTACAACGAAGGTGACGGGAGCGTTCTTCCCAAAGCAATCGCTACGAAGAATGCTTTTACAAACGCGATGCGGGTGGATGTAGCGATGGGAGGTTCAACCAACACCGTGTTGCATCTGCTTGCTGCCGCATATGAAGCCGAAGTTGACTTCACCCTAGACGACATTGATCAACTCTCCCGCTCCAATCCGTGCCTATGCAAAGTCGCCCCAAACACCAATGCGTACTATATGGAGGACGTGCATCGCGCCGGTGGAATTCCGGCGATCATGGGAGAGCTTTCGCGCGGCGGTCTTTTGAGCCATGACGTGCATGCCGTACATTCACCAGATGCTGCCGCTTGGTTGAAAAATTGGGATGTGCGCGGCGGGACGGCGCTTGGGGAAGCAGTCGAACTCTTCCATGCCGCTCCTGGCGGAGTTCGCACTGTCGAACCTTTCACAGCCACCAACCGGTGGGACAGTCTTGATCTGGATGCCGAGAATGGCTGTATCCGTTCAGTGGCAAACCCATACACTGCCGATGGTGGACTGGCGGTGCTGAAAGGAAATCTGTCGCCTGCGGGCTGCATAGTCAAGACCGCCGGAGTTCCGGCAGCTCAGTGGACTTTCAGTGGTCGAGCCAAGGTTTGTGAATCGCAAGAGGAGGCGGTAGCGGCAATTTTAGGTGGACGCATTGAGCCAGGTGACATCGTAGTGGTGCGCTACGAAGGTCCGAAGGGAGGGCCAGGCATGCAGGAAATGTTGTACCCCACAGCATTTTTGAAAGGGGTTGGATTGGGCCCGAAATGTGCGCTGGTCACTGACGGACGCTTCTCCGGCGGCTCATCAGGACTTTCCATTGGACATGTTTCCCCCGAAGCAGCAGCAGGCGGCACCATTGGACTAGTTGAAGATGGCGACAGAATCGAAATCTCCATTCCAGATCGTTCGATCAAGTTGCTAGTCGATGATGAAGTACTTGCGCGACGTCGTATGCGTCAAGATGCGCTCGGATGGAAACCTGCACAGCGGGAGCGCGCCGTCTCTAAGGCATTGAAGGTGTATGCGTCGCTGGCGCTGTCTGCCGATAAAGGCGCTGCCCGCGAATTTACACAGTGACGCAAACGGGCGTTCTCTAAGTTGTTTTAGGGATTTTTGTTCACTGAGACTGCGGTTTTTGCCTTAGCTACGAGCGGATGCGGTCGCCAAAGTGTCCAAAACCTACGCTCGCGTAGCTTTTTGTGTCTGGGCACGTCACAATAGTGCTATGAGCAACGCTCCTTGGACACGGCACTATCAACCAGGTGTACCGGAAGAAATCGAATTACCAACTAAGTCGCTAGTTTCGCTGCTGGAACAATCAGTAGCAGAAGCAAAGAACTGCGTAGCCACTGAGTTCTTTGGGGCTACCATGACCTACGCGGAACTAGGCGCCCAAGTCGACATTGTGGCCGAGAATCTCCGCAAACTAGGAATAAAACCGGGCGACAGGGTGGCCTTAGTGCTGCCGAACTGTCCCCAGCATGTCGTCGCTTTCTACGCGATCTTGCGAGTTGGTGCCGTCGTGGTGGAGCACAATCCGCTCTACACACCGCGCGAGTTGCGGCATATGTTTGAAGATCATGCCGCTCGGGTTGCTATTGCCTGGGATGTTGCGGTGGCAAATCTGCGCAATCAACCAGACGACGTCGATCTGGAAGTGATTGTCAGCGTGAACTTACTTAAGGCGTTCCCCAAGATGAAGCGTTTCGCGCTGGGTCTGCCGATACCGAAACTGCGGAAGATGAAGCGCAAGCTGACCCGTCCCGCTCCAGGCACGATCAGTTGGGAAGATTTTGTCACTGGCAAGCCGATCGATCCCCAATACCCACGACCGGCAGTCAGTGACCTTGCTGCGATTCAGTACACTTCCGGCACTACCAGCCAGCCGAAGGGGTCGATGCTTTCACACTACAACCTGTATGCCAACGCGCGCCAAGGCGAAGCATGGATGCACGGAGCCGAATATCGCAAGGAAAACTTCTATGCGATTTTGCCGATGTTCCACGCTTTCGGCATGACGCTTTTCCTCACGTACGGGATTCTCAAGCAGAGCAGACTGGTGCTATTCCCACAATTTGACGCAGACATGGTGGTTGACGCTGCCAAAAAGACCCCGCCGACTGTTTTCTGCGCGGTTCCGCCAATCTTTGAAGCAACCGCTAAGCGGGCTCAGGAGCGTGGCGTCAGCTTGAAAAAAGCAAAGTACTGCATCTCTGGGGCTATGAATCTGCCTGCGTCAACGGTGAAATTATGGGAATCGGTCTCGGGGGGGCTACTAGTTGAGGGCTACGGCATGACCGAGGCTTCGCCGGTGTGTCTGGGTAATCCATTCCATCCCAGCCGACGTAACGGCACCATCGGGGTTCCCTTCCCGAGCACCTGGATGAAGGTTGTCGAACTGGAGAATCCCGAGCAGGAAGTCGCTCAAGGCGAGCGCGGGGAGTTGCTCATCAAAGGACCGCAGGTGTTTTCGGGTTACTGGAACAATCCTGTCGAGACTGATCGTACGCTGCTTGCCGGTGGCTGGCTGCGCACTGGAGATGTTGTGACTCAAGACGAAGATGGGTTTACGACCATTGTTGATCGGGCTAAGGAACTCATCATCACTGGCGGCTTCAACGTTGCTCCTTCTGAAGTCGAGTCAGTCATTCGCGCTCATCCTAATATTGCGGACGTTGCGGTGGTTGGGCTGCCGTCCCCTTCGGGCGGAGAGGTTGTTACTGCCGCCGTGTTGCTCAAACCGGAAGCCAGTTTCGACGAAGCCGATTTACGCGCATTCTGCA
>WRJP01000051.1 GCA_009778535.1 Propionibacteriaceae bacterium
CGGCACGTTGAGCAAGGTGGGCATCAACCAGAGGGTCGTGTAAATCGCGCAACCAACTCAGTAAGTCTTCGTCCGTATCTGGATATTCGGCGACCATTGGACGCAGTTGCGGGAAATTGGTGACTATCTCTCGTAAATCTGCAAGGGTCGCAGTGCGGTTACCAAGGGCAGCGATGGCTGCACTGGGGTCGGGAAACGTCACTTCCGTACTCCATTCAAAATAGTCTTTTCAGTCCTTGACTTTTTGAGTGTCAACACGTATTAAAATACACCACAATCTCCGTGGCGCCAGCAGACTAGACTGCCAGGGCGACCAACCAGGTCAGGAGCGGAGCGTAGAACAGGGCAGGGACGAGGTCTCCGATCTGAGCCTTTTTGAGACCCATGATGCGGATGCCCAAGCCCAGCAGAATCACGCCCCCGGTGGCGGTTAGGGCATCAATCTGACCAGCGCTTAAGAACTCGCCCAGCCCAAATCCAAGCAGCGTCAACGACCCTTGATAGATCACCAGCGGAATCACAGAGGCAATCACCCCGATTCCAAAACTGGATGCAAAGGAGATTGCTATTACTCCATCCATCACAGCTTTTACGACTAACTGTTGATTACCAAGCCCCAGCCCATCAGAAATCGAACCCAGAATCGCTAACGGGCCGACGCAAAAGATCAACGTTGCCGAGACCATTCCTTCCACAAAACGCTCTTGTTCGGTATTTGTGTCCAGATCTCCAGTTATTTTGTGGGCAATCTTGCGCTGCAACCAGGCGGCTGAAGAATCCAGACGGGCTTCCAACCGCAGCAGCGAGCCTGTCAGTCCTCCCAGCAGGAGCGACCCCAATACGATCAAAAAGGGAGCTTGCGAGCCAACTTCTGTGCTGAACGCCGCCGAAAAACCAGAGGCAATAGAAGTTCCGCCGATGACGATGGTGAACAACCCCAAGGTAAACGTAAACAATTCACGAGTTCGAGCCGGGAATCGTTTTCCGATGAGCACGCCAAGCAAGCCGCCTACAATCACAGTAGCGACATTGATGACTGTCCCAGACCCAACAAACACAGACCTAAGTCAACCAAAACTTCACACCTTTCGCTGACTATGCTCACATTGCGTAGAATCTAACCCGTGTTGAGGCTGCTTGATTTACGAAACTTTGAAGGTGACTACCGTGCCGCTATGCCGCGGGCAGCGTTCGACGTGGAAGCCGCGCTGACGAAAGTCGCGCCAATCTGCGAGGACGTGGCACTAAGAGGCGCTAAGGCGCTGGAAGAATATTCACTGCGTTTTGATCAGGTGCTGCCAGATTCTTTTCGAGTTCCGCAAGCTGCGATAGACCGGGCAGAACATGAACTTGACCCGCAACTGCGCCGCGCCTTCGCTGAATCCATAGCTAGACGTCGCCAGGTTGCTGCTAGCGAGTTGCCTCCGAACGTACAGGTACAGCTGGGAAATGGGGCTGTCGTCGAGCAGTGGCAACTGCCAATATCGCGGGTCGGGCTGTATGTGCCTGGTGGGTTGGCTCCACTTTCGAGTTCAGTGCTGATGAACGTCATTCCGGCACAAGTCGCGAAAGTCGAATCCATCGCCGTCGCTTCGCCGCCGCAACGTGAATTTGGCGGTCTGCCGCATCCAACGATCTTGGCCATGTGCAAACTCTTGGGAGTCGACGAGGTTTACGCCGTCGGTGGAGCTCAGGCGATAGCGATGTTCGCCTACGGAGTCGAAGGCGTATGTCCTCCGGTGGATATGGTGACCGGCCCTGGAAATATATACGTAGTCGCAGCTAAAAGGTATTTAAGCAAGTTGGTCGGAATCGATTCTGAAGCAGGCCCGACTGAGATAGCTATTCTTGCTAATGACACTGCGAATCCAACATTCATTGCTGCCGACTTGGTTTCGCAAGCCGAACACGATCCGTTGGCTGCCGCAATCTTGGTGAGTGACTCAATAGAGTTGATCGAGGCAGTGCAGGCAGAACTACAAACTCAGGTCGCAGTGACAAAATACCGCGACAGAGTACTAACTGCGCTGACTGGCGAACAATCTGCTTTCATTCGAGTAAGAGACATCGCACAGGGTATTGATGTGGTCAATGCCTATGGTGCCGAACACCTAGAGATTCAAACCTGCGAACCACGAGCAGTGGCACAACGCATAAAAAACGCCGGCGCTATCTTCCTGGGATCTTGGTCTCCCGTGTCCTTGGGAGATTACAGCGCAGGCTCAACCCACGTGCTGCCAACTAGAGGCTGTGCCTGCCATTCCTCGGGGCTGAACGTGAAGTCTTTTTTGAAAGCAGTACACGTCGTTGACTACTCACAATCCGGCTTTGCTGACATTGCAGAAGTTGCCGAGAAGTTTGCTGCTGCTGAGGATTTACCGGCTCACCGCAACGCCATAGTACTAAGGCGAACCCCATGAATCCATATGTGAGCTTGGCTGACCTCCCGCTGCGCCCAGAACTGAAAGGCACCCAGCCTTATGGAGCGCCGCAAATCGACGTTCCGGTACGGCTGAATACCAACGAGAACCCTTACCCGCCATCTGAGGCCGTTATCACAGACTTACAAAAGGCCTTTGCCCAGATCGCCGCTGACATCAATCGTTACCCAGACCGTGAGGCAATCGAGCTACGTACTGCTTTGGCTGACTATCTCAATCAGCAACTGCCGTCGACCAGTCCGAGCGGTTTGATCGCTGAAAACACTTGGGCTGCAAATGGCTCGAATGAAGTTATGACACATTTATGTCAAGCCTTTGCCGGCCCTGATCGGAAGGTTTTGACCTTCACTCCCACCTATTCGATGTATCCCGAATATGTCCGCAATACGCATTCGAGCTATGTAAGGGTTGCACGCGGAGCTGATTACCGTATTGACCTGAAGTCAGCCCTGACTGCGATAGCAGAACACGACCCGCACGTAGTGCTGATAGCAACCCCAAACAATCCGACAGGCACCACTACCGATCTGGATACTATTCGAGCTATCGCTGCTGCAACCGACAAAATCGTCGTCATTGACGAGGCGTACCAAGAGTTCTCCAGGCACCCAGAGCTTACTGCGCTTTCGTTGTTGCCAGAATTTGCGAACCTAGTTGTGGTTCGGACGATGAGCAAAGCCTTCGCTTTTGCAGGCGGGCGAGTGGGATATCTTGCGGCGAATCCGGCGATCGTAGATGCCTGCCGTATCGTGCGGCTGCCATATCACCTTTCGACTCAGACGCAGCGTTTTGCCATGGTTGGTTTGGCGCATGCCGGCGAAATGCTCTCCAACGTGGCCAAGTTGCGAGCTGTGCGCGACGACATGTTGACCAGATTGCCTCAACTAGGGGTGGAGGTAATCGACTCAGACGCGAATTTCTGTTTGTTTGGCCGATTCGACGACCGGCATGATGTTTGGGAACAGCTAGTCCAAAATGGTGTCTTAGTTCGAGAAACCGGGCCAGACGGCTGGCTTCGGGTGTCTGCGGGTACACCAGCAGAATGCGAAGCCTTCTTTTCGGCCTTGGCTAGAGTACTCGGGAGGTGAAATGAGCGAACGTGTGGCAGCGACCGAACGCGCGACTGCGGAGTCGAGAATACGTGTTGAACTTTGCATCGACGGTACTGGGCAAGCTCAGATCGATACCGGAATCGGCTTTTTTGACCACATGCTTACAACGTTGGCCAAACATGCACTGCTTGATTTGAATGTTACGGCGACCGGCGATTTACATGTTGACGCTCACCACAGTGTTGAAGACACCGCAATCGTGATCGGGCAGACTTTGAAGCAGGCGCTGGGGGATAAGGCAGGAGTGCAGCGTTTCGCACAGGCGTGTGTACCGCTGGACGAAGCGCTGGCGCATTGCGTGATCGATCTAGCAGGGCGACCATATGCCGTCTGCACGGGAGAGCCGGACGGGCAGCAATATGCGTTGATTGCTGGCAGCGGCGTACCATTTTCAGGGGCGATGACCGTGCATGTGCTGGAATCGCTGGCGTTAAACGCTGGAATCTGTCTACACATGCTCCTGCTAGCTGGACGCGACCCGCATCACATCGTAGAGGCTCAGTTTAAAGCGCTAGCTTTGGCCTTGCGCGATGCTATGGCGTTGAATCCGCGCATAGCCGGAACTATCCCATCCACAAAGGGCTCGCTGTAGTACCTGTCACTGATATGAAGCAGGAGTCGTGGCCATTTTAGAATTACTTCCCGCTGTCGATATTCAAGACGGCCTTGCGGTGCAGTTGGTGCAGGGCGTGGCCGGTTCGCAACGGGTTTTTGGTTCTCCACTTGCAGCAGCACAACGCTGGGAAGCGGCTGGCTCGGATTGGATTCATCTGGTTGACCTGGATGCGGCCTTTGGCCGTGGCAGCAATGCGGAGTTGATCGGCGAGATCGTGCCAAAGCTGAAGTTGCAGGTGGAGTTGTCCGGAGGCATCAGAGACGACGAATCGCTACGCCGGGCGCTCGCCACCGGGTGTCTGCGGGTCAACATTGGTACCGCAGCACTGGAGCGTCCCGCCTGGTGCGCCGAGGTCGTCGCCGAATTCGGTGATCGTATCGCAATCGGACTAGATGTCCGCGGTACCCAGCTTGCCGCGCGCGGCTGGACTCAAACCGGTGGCGACTTGGACGAAACCCTCGCGTTTCTGAACGCAGCGGGAGTTGTGCGCTATGTGGTTACCGATGTCGCCAGTGATGGGATGTTGACCGGGCCCAATTATGAACTCTTGCAACACGTTTGTGAGCGAACCCAAGCCAAGGTGGTTGCCAGCGGTGGGATTTCCAGCCTCGACGATTTACGGCAACTACGGGCTATGACTGACCTTGGGGTGGAAGGTGCAATCATTGGCACCGCACTCTATTTGGGCAACTTTACCTTGGAAGAAGCTCTCCAGGTGGCAGCAGCCCCAATTCGTCTTCCTGCGCGCTGCGGAGCGGCGTCGCAGGATCCATAACCTGAAATGGTTCCTTCGTGTTTCACCGCTACTTGTTCTGGATCCTGCGATTGACACGCAGGATGACGAAAAAAGGAGGTCTCATAGAAACCAACCAAGAGAAAACACAGAGCCACAAGACCACTAATACCCCAAAGTCATCCTGCACTTCAGTTGCAGGATCCATAACCCGAATGCTGCGCGCAGTCGCAGTACGCGGACAAGAGAGGGTATGGCTCTCCAGGTGGCGGCAGACTAGTCCAGTTGCTCCATGATTTCGTCTGGTACATCCTCGTTCGAGTAGACGTTCTGCACGTCATCCAAATCTTCCAATGCATCTAACACCTTGAAGATTTTTGCCGCCGTTTCGGCCTGAGTGATTGCTTCTGTGAAAGACGGGACGAATTGCACTTCGGCGCTTTGATAGTCAAAACCGGCGTCTTGCACTGCTTTACGAACTGAAACAAGATCGTTCGGGTCACTGAAGACCCTGATGACTTCACCGTCGTCACGAATCTCTTCAGCGCCAGCGTCGAGAGTGGCTTCCAACACTGAGTCCTCGTCACCGGGGTGTTCACCAGTCACATCAACTTCAACTACACCTTTGCGGTTGAACAGGCGCTGTACCGAACCGACATCAGCCATGGTGCCTCCGTTGCGGGTGACTGCAACTCTCACATCAGAAGCAGACCGGTTGCGATTGTCGGTGAGGCACTCAATAAGGACGGCCACGCCACCAGCGAGGTATGCCTCGTACATGATGGTTATGTAGTCGGTGCTGGCGCCATCACTGCCGGATGCTCGCTTTACCGCCCGATCAATGTTGTCATTGGGAACCGAGTTTTTCTTTGCTTTCTGGATGGCGTCATAAAGCGTTGGGTTTCCGTTGGGGTCAGGCCCGCCAGTGCGAGCAGCAACTTCGATATTCTTTATCAGCTTGGCGAAAAGTTTGCCGCGCTTGGCATCAATCGCTGCCTTCTTGTGCTTTGTGGTAGCCCATTTGGAATGTCCGCTCATGTGCTCTTTCCTTTCGTTGCAGCGTAATTCTATTACTTAGACTTTATTGCCGAACACACACCCGAAAATATCGGCGTGCCAAAGCAGGCAATCAGGGGATTTACAGATATTATCCGAACAGATGTTCGACAAAAGCGAGGTTACGATGCGGGTGCTTGGTGTCGACCCGGGCTTGACCAGATGCGGGGTTGGGGTTGTCGAAGGACAGGCTTACCGAAGTTTGAAGCTGCTCGGGGTCGGAGTGATTACCACCCCTGCTGATGCCGAACACTCCAAGCGGCTGTTACAGATTGAGCTGGGATTGGAACAATGGATAGACCAATACCAGCCCGAAGTGATAGCTGTGGAGCGGGTTTTCGCCGATCAGAACGTTCTCTCAGTGATGGGAACTGCCCAAGCAGCCGGGCTGGCCATGGTACAGGCCGCCAAACGGGGAATTCCGGTCATCACCCATACTCCAACTGAAGTGAAGGCTTCAATAACTGGTTCAGGGCGCGCAAATAAGGCGCAAGTTGGACATATGGTTGCCAGAGTCCTGAAATTGGATGCGCTGCTCAAACCAGCCGACGCTGCCGACGCGGTCGCACTGGCCATCTGCCACCTGTGGCGTGGTGTCGCCAATGAACGACTACAACAAGCAATAGCTCAACAACACCGGAGAACCGCATGATTTCGCAACTGGTCGGCAAAGTGGCTCAAGTCACGGGAACTTGGGTTGTCATGAATGTGAACGGTTTCGGTATGAAAGTTTTCTGCACCCCCAACACCGCTGCCAAACTGAAAGCAGGACAAGAGGCCACGCTACACACAGCTCTAGTGCTGCGTCAGGATTCGGTGACACTGTTTGGGTTTGCTGAAGCCTCCGAGCGGGATTGCTATGAAATTGTGCAGACCGCAACTGGTATCGGCCCGAAGACTGCTTTAGCGGTGCTGTCAGTGTTCAGCCCCGACGAATTACGCACAGCTATCAGCGCCGCCGACGTAAAGACGATCACCAAGGTTCCTGGTATCGGAACCAAGGTCGCACAGCGGTTGATCATCGAGCTGAAAGACAAATTGGGTACGACCAGCAGTGCTGGTATGCCGATTACTGCTGGCATGTCTATTTGGCAAGAGCAGGTACAAGCCGGATTGGAAGGACTTGGCTATTCGAGCAGAGATGCTGAGGCTGCGGTTGAAAATGTGCGCGAACTCGCTGCCGCAGACCCCGAACCAGAAATTGCCGAGTTATTGCGCGCAGCGCTGCGGAGTTTGGCGAAAAAGTGACTGAAATTCCCGATACCCTAAACCCGCTAGCCTTAGCTGGAGAAATTCCATTTGATACTGCGCTGCGGCCGACAAAGTTGAGTGATTTCGGTGGTCAAGAGCGGATAAACCAGCAACTGGCGTTAGTTCTTGAAGCTGCCCAGGTTCGCGAAGCCGTCCCAGAGCACATTCTGCTTTCTGGGCCTCCTGGTTTGGGGAAAACCACGTTAGCGATGATCATTGCCAACGAAATGGGAATGCCGATTCGGGTGACCAGCGGTCCTGCTATCCAACACTCCGGAGATTTGGCAGCGATTCTCTCATCGCTTAGCTACGGGGAAGTGCTGTTCCTCGACGAGATACACCGCATGTCACGTCCGGCCGAAGAAACGTTATATCTTGCAATGGAAGATTTTCGGGTTGACGTGATGGTCGGCAAAGGCCCCGGAGCCACGTCAATTCCATTGGAGATTCCGCAATTTACGCTGGTTGGAGCCACAACCAGAGCCGGGTTGCTGCCATCCCCGCTGCGTGATCGTTTCGGATTCACAGCGCAGTTGGACTTTTACGAGGTGTCGGCCTTGCAACAGATCGTGCAGCGTTCCGCTCGGTTGCTGGATGTGAAAATTGATTCCGAGACTGCCGAATTGATCGCCTCACGCTCGCGCGGTACCCCTCGGATTTCTAATAGATTGCTGCGGCGCGTCCGTGACTATGCCCAGGTCTATGCCGACGGTAGCCTAGACACATCAACCGCAGCCAAAGCTTTGGAGCTGTACGAAGTCGATGAACTAGGTCTGGACAGACTCGACAGGGCAGTGCTGTATGCGTTGTGCAAACAGTTTTCCGGCGGCCCGGTGGGGATAGGTACGCTAGCCATTGCAGTGGCTGAAGAAGCTGAAACCCTTGAAGAGGTCGCTGAACCGTTCCTGATCCGTCAAGGTTTCATGATGCGCACTCCGCGTGGGCGAGTTGCCACTAGATTAGCCTGGGAACATCTGAGGTTAACTCCGCTCAAAGACCAACCAGAGCTGTTGGATGTGCAGCCATATCTTGACTAGTGCGTTGCACCAGATTCACCGATGCCAGAAATATTACGGTAAACTTTGCGGCTGACCCAGCGATGAAATGGGTAAAACGCCCCGTGCGCGATAAGCTGTCGCGTTGGAAGTGTGAAAAACCCCACTAGGGGACTGACTTTAGGAAATTAGATGGATCCGATGTCTCTTGCGATGCTTGCTGCGGTAGTGGCGGCGTTCTACTTTTTGATGATTCGCCCCCAGCAGAAGCGGAAGAAGGAACAGACGGAAAAAATAGCCTCGCTTGAAGTGGGTGCCAGAGTGATGACTGTTCATGGAATCTTTGGCACCATCGTTCATCTAGGCGAGAAGCAGGTAATTTTAGAAATCTCTCCTGGAGTTGAGATGACCCTGGTCAAACAGGCCATTTCCACGCAGCCGGTTGAGGAGGAGTTTGAGTATGAAAATGAGGAAGCCTCCTTCGGCAAAATCTCCGAACCTTCAGATGCCGAGTTAGCGGAGCTGCTTTCTAGTGAAGACGCTTTCAAAGCCAGCGAAACTGACGAAACAGACTCTGCTGTGGAACAGACATCAGACGATAGTGATTCTGATGAGGCAGTATCTGAAGATAAGTAGGCAAAACGAGAAGAAGTAATAGACGAGGCAGCAGATGGCAACAACTAGTCGAAATCGTTCTCATCCCGTGCGGACATTAATCATTTTCGGGGTGATTACCGTATCCCTATATTTGATCATGGGCTTCACGAATGCGTGGGTTCCCAAACTTGGGTTGGATTTGAGCGGCGGTACCACAATCACACTTTCAGCAGCCAATATCACCGGACAGGGTGCGGTTGATGCAGCGAGTCTGGAATTGGCACGAAGTATCATTGAACAACGTGTCAACGGCTCTGGCGTAAGGGAAGCTGAAGTAACTACCAGTGGTGAGCGGCAAATCATTGTCGCAGCTCCCAATGTGCAAAAGGATGACCTGGCGCAACTGGTGGGTCAGACCGCCCAGCTGTATTTCCGCAAAGTTTATTGGGTTCAAGAGAACGGGAATACTTCAAATCCGAGCCAGGACGATCAGGGCGATTTAGATTTGGGTGATCTCGACCTTGGCGATCTCGATTTGGACGACCTAGACGGCCTTGATATAGACGATTTAGACGACCTCGATCTGGGCGAGGTAGACCCCAACGCTCCGGACGTTCCCGAAATCAACCCGCCGCCAGGCCAGAATGAAGACTCGACACCAGAGGTTTCGTCTTCCCCAACCGCACAATCGGGCCCTCCGCTGCCTGGATTACCTATTCCAGAACCAAGTCCTCGGCCGCGAGCCCCAGGTGTTGAAAAGAAAAGTGTGACAGACCACTTGGCATGGACTCCAGATGATAGGGACTATGCCGATTATGCGAGGTTCTATTGCGGCGACAAATGGTGGCCAAATGTGGTAGACCAACCATACGTCGCATGTGATGAAACAAACACCTACAAATATCTGCTAGGGCCTGCATTGATCTCGGGGCAGTTGCTGGAAAATGCTTACGCTGGAATACCGCAAAACTCAATATCGTGGCTTGTCAGCCTGAGCTTTAACTCTGAAGGTGCCGCCGCTTTTGCTGAGGTCACCGCTAAGTTGGCGACACTGTCCGAACCTAATAATCAGTTTGGAATCGTGCTTGATAACACAGTGATCTCTGCTCCGCGAGTCAACGAAGCCATCACTGGCGGTTCAGCACAAATTGAAGGATCGTTTACTCAACAATCGGCAAGCCAGTTGGCGAATATTTTGAAATACGGTGCGCTTCCCTTGACCTTTGAAACCTCCAACATTGACACTGTTTCCGCGAAACTTGGTGCCGACCAATTGAACGCTGGACTTTTGGCAGGGTTGATTGGTTTGGCGCTGGTGGTTATTTATGCTGTTTTCTATTACCGCGGTTTGGCGATAGTCGTGGTGGCTTCGCTGGCGATTGCGTTTTTACAAACCTACGCCATGATCTCTATCTTGGGAATGGGGATGGGGTATGCCTTGAACTTGCCAGGTATAGCAGGTGTAATCGTTGCGATTGGCATTACCGCCGACTCATTCATCATTTACTTTGAGCGCATCAGAGACGAAGCTCGTGAGGGTCGTTCCCTACGAACAGCTATTGAATCGGGTTGGAAACGTTCCATCAAGACGATTCTGATCGCTGACTCGGTATCGCTGCTTTCGGCGTTAGTGCTATGGATTTTGGCAGTAGGAGCCGTGAAAGGATTTGCTTTCACATTGGGTTTGACCACTTTGATCGACATTGGGATTGTGATTTGCTTCACGAAACCTTTGATGACGCTGTTGGGAAGAACAAAGTTCTTTGGAGAAGGTCGAAGATTCTCCGGCTTCGAAGCAGACCACCTAGGGACGCGTTCTGCCGCGCCCGTGGCAGCGACGAGTGGGGGGAGCAAATAATGGCAGCAAATGGTTTCGCCCATAGGTTGTACACTGGTGATGTCTCCTATGACTTCATGAAGAATCGCAAGATTTGGTATGGCTTCACTGCGGTTCTACTGCTGATTTCACTCTTAGCTGTGTTGTTCAACGGGATGAAGTGGGGAATCGAGTTTATCGGCGGCACTGAATTTGGTGCTCCGGTCACAGTGACGGACAAAACTGTCGAAGAATTCCGGCGTGCAGTGCTGGAAACTGGGGTTCCCGAGATGCAGGATTTGCAGGTGACCACGGTTACGGCGGAAGTGCGAGTCCAGACTAGACCGTTGGATGTGGAAGCTGGTGAAGTTACCCAGATTCGCAAAGCGATAGCTACACAGGCGGGTATCAATTCTGAACAAGTCGCCTATCAAACGGTTGGCGGTTCGTGGGGACAGCAGATC
>WRJP01000052.1 GCA_009778535.1 Propionibacteriaceae bacterium
ACGCTCAGTATCTGATGTCCCCATCGTGATGCTGACCGCCAAATCGGACACTACCGACATCGTTTATGGGCTGGAAGCTGGCGCTGACGATTACGTCTTAAAACCCTTCAAAACCCAAGAGCTAGTGGCTCGCATTAAGACACGGCTGCGCAGGCACGTCCAAACTGACCAGGACTGGCTGCCGATTGGCGACCTGACGATCAGTGTCCGCGAACACAGCGTGCGCCGCGACAACACGGTTATCAATCTGACCCCGCTGGAGTTTGACTTGCTTTTAGCGCTGGCTAGACGTCCCAAACACGCTTTCACGCGGGAAGTGCTGCTAGAAGAAGTCTGGGGTTACCGGCACGCTTCTGACACCCGTCTTGTGAACGTCCATGTGCAGCGGCTTCGTTCCAAAGTCGAATTAGACCCAGAAAACCCTCAGATCGTGCTGACCGTACGCGGTGTCGGCTACCGAGCAGGAGAGTTGAAGACGCCAGATGGCAAATGAGCAAACTGCGCCCACTTCCGGGTTCGGTTTTTTACGCAGGTGGAGCCGCTCGTTGCCGTTTCGCGTGGTGGCCGCAACGATGGCAGCCTCTCTAGTGATACTGTCCGCCACCGGCCTTTACCTGCTAGATCAATCGAGCCAGGGCATCTTGGAGCGAAAGACGCAGGCTTCATTGGCTCAGGCGACATCAGTTCTAACTAATCTACGCAGCCAGCTTGCGGCGATTGACCCGCGCAGCACCTCCCTCAGTGAACAAGTGGCACGGCTGGTACAAGATGTCGAGCGGCGTGGCAAAGTCGGCGATCAATATCACCTGCTGCTGGAAACCCCTGTCGTTCAGATCGTCTCGCCTGGATTATCGCCAACAACAATTCCCGATACGATTCGTTCCGCACTCGATCTATCAGATGGGTTGTGGAGTACCCCAACTCTGATTAACTACACCGATGGCCGACCAAACGAACCCGGCCTAGTAGTCGCCGCACAACTGCGGGTCTTGGAGCAGCTGCAATATCCGATTTTTTTCGTATTTCCAACCACGGCGGAGTTACAAGCACTGCAAGTCGTGCAGCAGGCGACTTGGGCTGCCGGTCTTTTCCTACTAATCGGACTTTCTGTCACCGTTTATTTGATTGCGCTGATGGTGCTGCGCCCAATCCGAGCGGCACGCGTCGCTGCGGAACGTCTGGCTGCCGGACATCTGGAAGATCGGATGCGAGTCGTTGGTGATACCGACATTTCCAGCCTTGCCGCCTCCATGAACCACATGGCTTCCGAGCTAGACAAGAAGATTACGCAGTTGCAGAACCTATCCACGTTGCAGCAGCGTTTCGTTTCGGACGTGTCCCATGAACTACGTACCCCGATGACTACGATTCGGATGGCTGCCGAGGTGATCGACTCCCATCGTGACGAGTTTGACGCTCCCATAGCCAGATCGAGTGAATTGCTGTCCTCGCAGCTAGATCGCTTTGAAGATCTGCTCGCTGAATTGCTGGAAATATCCCGGTTCGACGCCGGGGCGGCAGTGCTCCACTTGGAGGAGATCGACCTATCACAGTTGGTGCAGGACGAGGTGGATGCGGTACGTCCGCTCGCCGAAGAAACTGGCAGCGAAATAACTGTCAACGCTTCCGGGTTGGCGATAGCTGAAATTGACGAACGGCGAGTGCGTCGTATCGTACGTAATCTGCTCACCAACGCGATTGAACACGGAGAAGGCGAGCCGATTGAAGTCCAAGTTGGATATGACAGCGAAGCGGTAGCGCTGACCGTGCGAGATCACGGGGTAGGACTCAGCGCTGGCGATGCTCGCAAAGTTTTTGATCGTTTCTGGCGAGCCGACCCAGCACGCGCCAGACGGCTGGGCGGCACTGGCCTGGGTTTGGCTATCGCCTCAGAGGACGCACGCTTGCATGGGGGAACGCTTGATCTTTGGGGATATCCGGACAAAGGCACCCAATTCAGACTCACCCTTGCTCGCAACGCTGGAACTGAATTGACCCAATGGCCGCTCGCGCGGATACCAGAAGGGGAACAAGATGCGGAATAAGGCATTCGTGATGCTTTTGGTGCTGGTAACACTCACCGGATGCACCAGCGTACCGGTTTCGGGACCAGTCGATTATCACCAGTTGGAACAGGTGCCAAATACCTCTGGAGCTCAGGTGGCACCGCAGCCACCGATGAAAGGGGCGACGCCGGAGTTGGTCGTTGAGGGATTTCTCTACGCGATGAGTGTCTACCAACCTTCATATCGGGTAGCCAGGGCGTACTTAACACCCGAAGCCAGCTTGTCGTGGAATCCAGATGAGGGCGTGAGTATCTATGCCGATGGTGTTCTTCCCGTATTTGCCAACGACAATGCAACCCTTTCCGTCCAAAAGACTGGAAATCTCGACCCTAACGGGGTTTATCATTCGGTTTCGCGGCAGTTGCTGCAAGACTTTGAACTTCGCCAAGACGTTTCAGGACAGTGGCGGATTGCCAACCCGCCAGAAGGTTTGCTGCTGTCGCGTTCGTTGTTCGCGTACGGTTACTCTCCTTTCGACCGGCACTATCTCAATCTTGACGGCAACGCATATTTGCCTGACCCAGTTTGGATTGCCCCAGGCGATGATCTGATCAAGCGGGCTTTACAATCCCAACTCAATTCCCCTAGTGAATGGCTAGCTGATTTAGTGCAGCCAACGACTGAAATCGAAGTTGTGTCTGTCCATGTAGATGCCGACCTGATTGTCGTCACGCTGTCTGCTGCTGCCAATGATTTGAGCCTGGAAGTTCGGCGGCAACTTGTGGGAGCGATGGCTTTGACTTGTGATCAATTCGAGGGTTACAACCGGATACAAGTCCTTGCTGACAATCTGATATGGGTGGTTTCTGAAGCTGGTGATACCGAGTTTTCTTTCACGGAATTCTCCCACCTTGCTCCAGTACAGCGAACCGAAATTCCAAGTATTTACACCTGGGATGCGGCTACGGAAGCGATTTCCAAGTTGGAATCAGACCAAACGCCGACCGTGGTACGCAGCAACGTTTCTGACGTTTCCGCCTTTGCCGTAGTAGGAGCTTCATCACAGTTAGCGGTGTTAGCAACTGACAAGAAAGAGCTAAGTGCAGGTGGGCTTTCGGATGAGCTGACCCCGATACGTGAAGGTGAAAAACTGCTACCTCCCCAATTCTCAAAAGACGGCGAACTTTGGACTGCCGACATTACGACAGATTCGCTACAGGCTGGAACGCAAGCGGCGACGGTGCTCGATGTGCCCAAGGGGGAGTTGACAGCTTTCTCCATTTCCCCAGAGGGAGACCGAATGGCAGTTGCAATCACACCCGCAGGCGAGGGTACGGCAAAACCGCAATTGGGATTGCTGCGCATCAAACGCGGCGAAGAAGTGCGCCTTGACGGCTGGCTCCCGATTGAAATGGGCAATCTCGATTTTGTCCGAATCGACGATTTGGGCTGGTCAGACGCGAGCGAGTTGTTCGTACTAATCCAAGACATGCAGCAGGTAGTTTCCGTGGTACGTGCCAGAATTGATTCTGCGCTCACCACCTATATTGGCCCAACAAACGTAGAAGATTTGGTTGAGTTGGCGGTGGCACCTGGCTATCAAGTATTCGCGCGTTCCCAGACCGGCGTGCTGCACCGCTACGACTCCGCTTTTATCTGGCCGTCCTACAGCGACCAAATATCGGCGGTCACCTTTGCTAGTTAACCGCGCTTCCCGCTGCTCGGTGTCTTGCCTCTTTTTCTGTCATTCTGCGCACACAAGTCGCAGAATCCACGACAATAAGTCGTTGAGCAAGAACGTATCGCCCAGGTTCTGGATCCTGCTACTTCGTTTCGCTACGAGCAGGATGACGAATTGGGGAGTCGGATTGTCCTCTTTCCTGTCATTGGGCGGCTTGCGTTACGCGCAGATAATACGAAGAATCAACCGACGAGAAAACTCTGCCTGTGGAAAACGAAAAATCTTCGCTCAGTTGCCAATAATGCCCAGTATGAAGATATTGGACTCACTTTCTGATCTGCTGTTGGGAGCTAGCTGTCCTGGTTGTGGCACGGCGACGTTTGGGCTGTGCGCAACTTGCGCAGCCCAGCTTGACCAACCAGTGATTGTGGATTCGGTCAATACAGTGCCGGTAGCTGCTGGTGGGGAATACTCCGGCGTGTTGCGGCAGGTGGTGCTGGTTGCCAAAGAACGCCAGGGGTTGTATCTGCTACCGAAGCTGGCAGTGTTGCTATCTCGCGCAATTCTTGGGTTGGGCTCTGATTTTCCGCTCCTGCTAGTGCCAATCCCAACTCAGGCAAAGAAAGTGCGGCAACGCGGCGTCGACCTTCCATACGATCTCGCTAAACTCGCTGCTCGCAGGCTACGAACCCACGGCTTGCAAACCCGCGTCATTCCAGCTTTACACCTCCTGACGCGTCCTGGTGATCAAACAGAGCTTTCATATGCCGAACGGTTTGTGAACGTAAAAGATTCTATGGTTTGGCGCCATAGTTCCCGTCCTGATGCAGTGGTCATCGTTGACGACTTGATTACCACTGGTGCCACCCTTGCAGAAGCCATGCGAGCTTGTTCTCAGGTTGGAGTCAACGTCGCCGGAGCAGCGTGCCTAGCACGCCCGATACGGTAACCGAAACTGGCGTTCTTGAAGTGACAGAAACGAAACATTGTGGCCAAACGCTGTCAATATTTGGTGCGAAAGGCTAGTTTGTAGTCATGGCGTTAGGTCACTATGATTTCGGCGCTGACAAAAAGTAGGCTTTTTTAAGGAAGGTTGACATGGATATTCTCGTAACTGGTCGTCATTGCCAAATTCCAGTCGAGTTTGAAGAACTCGTCATTGACAAGTTGGCTGCTGTAGAGCGGCTTGTGAATCGGATAATCAGGATAGAAGTTCAAGTCACCGCGGCCAAAAAACCCTCAGCTACCAGCGCAAAGGTTGAAATAACTTTACAGAGTAAGGGGCCGGTTGTACGTGCCGAAGCCTCAGCCGAAGACAAGAATGTGGCCTTTGATCTGGCTCTCGACAAAATGAAATCGCAGTTGCGCAAAGCCTCGGATCGACGCAAAACCCACCGTGGGTTAAGTTCACATGTGGTTGAGTTGCCGTCCGAGCCCATTGCCGCACCCACCGAACCTGAACCGGTAGTTCACTGCGTAGCCGGAATCGAAGTTCAAGGCGACGGACCTTTGGTGGTACGTGAGAAGACCTTTGACGCTGTTCCGCTCACGTTGGCGCAGGCACTCGATGAGATGGAATTGGTCGGGCATGACTTCTTCTTGTTCGTAGACGCCGAGTTGGGTCAACCGAGCGTTGTATATCACCGCAAAGCCTATAACTACGGCGTCATTCGCCTGAATGTGGCGAAATAAAGCGAATACCCGCCCCAGGTTAGAGCTGCCGAATGCCTGCTGAACTGACACCGGCTCAAGCCCGTAGGGTGGCGCTTGCCGCCCAGGGCTTTGGCGGAAAAAAGCCTGCAAAAGTAGGCGTGTCTGCCGCGCAGCGGGTGATCGATCAGATCGCTCAGTTTCAACTAGACACAGTCAACGTGGCGGTTCGGGCGGCGTATGTCCCACTTTTCGCCAGATTGGGCAACTACGACCGCACGCTGTTCGATCAGTTGAGTGCGAGCGCCCCTAGACGGCTATTCGAGTATTGGGGACATGCAGCCTCATATATCGATGTGCAGCTTTTCCCAGCTTTGCGGCAACGAATGTTGGAAAACAGCACGCAGCCTTGGCCACAAATCACCGATATTTTGCGTGAACACCCCCAAATGATGGATCAGGTGCTGCAACAAATCACTGCTGCTGGCCCGCTCACTGCTCGCCAGCTAAATTGCCCAGATGACCGCCAGCAGCAACCCTGGTGGAACTGGTCGGCAGCCAAACTGATTCTGGAATGGTTCTTGAACATCGGAACGGTGAGTTCAGCCGGACGCAACACCCAATTTGAGCGGCGCTACGATCTGACCGAGCGGGTGATTCCCCAAGAGATATTTACAGCCGAACCATTGTCCGAACTCGGGGCATGGACAGCATTGGTGCGTCGCTGTGCGCAAGCATTGGGTATCAGCGATGCCGCGAGTTTGGCTGACTACTTTCGGATTGACCGCAAGAACACCAATGCCGCCATTACAGAGCTGGTTGCATCAGGCGAATTACTACCTACTACGATCAAGGGGAGTACGCGGGCTTACTATCTGTGGCACGAAGCTCGTGTCCCTTCTCAGATTCACACCGATGCGATCGTTAGCCCTTTTGACTCATTGGCTTTTCATCGTGACCGGTTGTTGGATTTGTTTGGGGTTGACTACCGCATCGAAATCTATCTCCCCGCAGCCAAACGCACGTATGGATATTACGTTTATCTGTTTGTGTCCGATGATCGGATAAGTGCCAGAGTTGATCTGAAAGCAGATCGAAAGCGGAAGGTTTTAATGGTTCAAGCCGCCTGGTTGGAACCAGGAGCGCCGCCAGCGGAGACGGCTAGGCGATTGATGGGTGCGCTTCGCAAGATGTCGGATTGGCTAGGTTTGGGAGAGGTTCAAGTGGCCGAAGTGGGTACACTTTCCAGCCAGTTGCGCCGCTATGCCTAGCCGTCATTCGTCACAAGAGTTAAACACGTCTAGGATTTACTTCGTTTGATACGTATTTTCCGGAGGGAACGATGACAAAACTATTCTTGAAGGCCATTGCGGCCGCGACAGCAGCGCTAGTGTTAACAGCTTGCGCCGGTGCACCGGCAGCAGTTCCGACTGACGGTCTGACTACAGTTAACCCAGGCAAGCTAACTACCTGTTCCGACATTCCATACCCCCCATTTGAAATGGAAGACCCAACAGCTCCAACCGGGTACTCCGGTTTCGACATTGAGATCGTCGGCGCGATTGCAGAAAAGCTAAATCTCGAATTGGCCGTAATAAAGGTTGATTTTGATGCCCTGCAATCCGGCATCGTCTTAGCCGCCGGAGACTGCGATCTTGGCACTTCAGCTATGACTATCACAGATGAACGCAAGGCCAACATTGACTTCGCAGACCCCTACTATGACTCCCTGCAATCGCTGTTGGTACGCAAAGATTCTGGCATCACCTCTTTGGCTCAGTTGGAAGGCAAGATCATTGGAGTGCAGCAGGGTACCACCGGTCTCAGCTATGCCACCGAGCATGCGCCAGCTACTGCGACCTTGACTCATTTCCCCTCCGATGGTGAGTTGTGGCCTGCGATGGTCTCGAACGGGATTGATGCGATTTTGCAGGACTATCCGGTTAACTTCCAACACCAGAAAGACGATCCGAATTTTGTTGTGGTGGAGAAATACGAGACTGACGAGCAGTACGGTTTTGCCTTTGCTAAGGGCAAGAACGATGCGCTGCGCGAAGCGGTCAATGCCGGACTTGCTGCAATCCGCGCTGATGGCACCTACGACCGGCTCTACCAGAAGTATTTCGGATAACAGGTTTAGCCGATAATGGCTTTTTCACTATCAGATATCAGACCAACGCTGCGGCGGCGGTTCGCCAGGGGCAGTTCCTACACCATCGCAGCTGCGGTGCTGATATTACTGATCATCTATGCATCCCGGAATTGGGAGCTACTTTCCAGGAACTTTTTTAACGCTGAAGTTGCTGCGAAGCTATTCCCCAATATTTTTATTGCTCTTGGGAATACGCTGCTTTATACGTTAGTGGCTTTTGTGTTTGGCACTCTCTTGGCCATTTTGCTCGCGCTATTGAAGATTTCGAAAGGGCCATTGCGCTGGTTTGCTATCGTCTTCATTGAAATCTTCCGCGGTCTGCCCGCGCTGTTAACTATCTTTATTTTCGCATTCATGCTAACGATGGCTTTTCAATTCCGCTGGCCTGGTGGCAACATGTGGGGCGGAGTAGTGGCGCTGATATTCGTCACTGGAGCCTACAGCGCCGAGATTGTGCGAGCTGGTATCGACGCGGTGCCAAAAGGGCAACGCGAGGCTGCGCGTTCATTGGGGATGTCTGGGTTGCCGACTACGGTTTTTGTGATATTGCCGCAGGCGATTCGGATTGTCATTCCGCCGCTCACCAATGAATTCGTACTGCTACTCAAGGACACCGCCCTGCTGTTTATCGCCGGGGCGACCGCTTTCCAGCGCGAGCTGACCACTTTCGGACGAGACGGATTGACCACCCACGCGAATAGCACTCCCTTGGTCGTCGCTGGTTTGCTGTATTTGCTGCTAACGATCCCACTGACCTATTTGGTAGGAATGCTTGAGAAACGAATGGCGGTGAAGAAATGAGTGAAGCCGCGTCCAAGAGCCCAAAATTGCATCCTAGGGACACTCCTAATCCGGATGCTCCTCCCATTAAGGTAGTCGATCTGCACAAACAGTTCGGCGACTTGGAGGTGCTCAAAGGCATTGATCTGGAGATCGAACGTGGTGAAGTCGTCTGTGTAATTGGGCCTTCGGGTTCGGGTAAATCTACGCTGCTGCGTTCGATCAACCTGTTGGAGTGGCCTACCAGCGGGAAGGTTTACATCGAAGGTATCGACATGTTGGATCCGGATGTGAACCTCGATCGGGTGCGTACCAGAATCGGCATGGTTTTCCAACAATTCAATCTTTTCCCACACATGACAGTGTTGCGCAATGTGACGATCGCGCAGTTAAAGGTGTTGGGGCGCACCAAATCTGAGGCTACTGACATTGCCGAGGCTATGTTGCGCCGAGTGGGGTTGGACGACAAGCTGCATGCATATCCAAGTCAACTCTCAGGCGGGCAGCAGCAGCGGGTGGCTATCGCACGTTCTTTGGCGATGAATCCGGACATGATGCTTTTTGACGAACCTACATCCTCACTCGACCCAGAGTTGGTTGGGGAAGTGCTGGAAGTGATGCGCAATCTAGCCAGCGAGGGGATGACCATGATGGTAGTCACTCACGAGATGGGTTTTGCCCGCGAAGTTGGTACTCGACTGATCTTCATGGACGACGGCCAAATCTTAGAGCAAGGCGACCCCAAAGAAGTCCTTGCAAATCCGCAACATGCCCGTACCCAGAGCTTCCTTTCCAAAGTGCTGTAACCCTTCGGTAATTTCGCGCCCACTAACTCGTCATTGCCACTGCCACCAGCAGTGACTTCGAGTGAGGGTTCGTGTCCTTGGAAAAAAAGTTGTATTGCTGATCGCGTAAGATGGTCGTCGCTGCATATGGCATAGCTAGGAGAATCACATAGTGAACTTATTTGACAAAATGTTGCATACTGGCGAAGCGCGTCAGATCAAACGGCTGCGAGCGGTCGGCGATCAGGTGGCTTCGATAGAAGAGGACTTCATCAAGATGTCCGATGCCGAGTTGAAAGCCCAAACTGCGGAATTCAAGCAGCGGTTCGCTGACGGTGAATCCCTAGATTCGATCATGCCCGAAGCATTCGCCACAGTGCGCGAGGCTTCCAAGCGGATTCTCAATAAGCGACATTTTGACGTGCAGATTCAAGGTGCCGCCGCCCTGCATTGGGGCAATATCGCAGAGATGAAAACCGGTGAAGGTAAAACCTTGGTGGCGGTGCTGGCATCCTATCTGAATGCGCTGGAAGGTAAAGGCGTTCACGTCGTCACAGTCAACGACTACCTGGCTGAATTCCAATCCGAACAGATGGGTCGAATCCACCATTTCTTGGGACTATCGGTGGGAGCCATTCTCACATCGATGACCCCACAGCAACGGAAAAAAGCGTATCTAGCAGACATCACCTACGGCACCAATAACGAATTCGGGTTTGACTATCTGCGCGATAACATGGCACAACGTCTGGAGGATTGCGTCCAGCGCGGACACCATTACGCCATCGTCGATGAGGTTGACTCGATCTTGATTGACGAAGCGCGTACCCCGTTGATCATTTCGGGTCCGAGTCAAGACAACAACGAGTGGTATCCGCGTTTTTCCTCACTCGCGCGCCAGCTCACCCGCGACGTCGATTACGAAGTGGATGAGAAGAAACGCACTATTTCAGTGCTAGACGACGGTATTGAAGCTACTGAGGATTTCCTCGGTATCGACAATCTTTACGAGTCGGTAAACACCCCGATGATCTCCTATTTGAACAATGCAATCCGTGCTAAAGAATTGTTCAAACGTGACCGTGACTATGTGGTATTAAACGGTGAAGTGCTGATCGTGGATGAGCACACTGGCCGCACCTTGGAAGGCCGCCGCTACAACGAAGGTCTGCACCAAGCGTTGGAAGCTAAAGAAAATGTGGAAATCCGCGACGAATATCAGACACTGGCCACCATCACCTTGCAGAACTATTTCCGCATGTACAACAAGTTGGCTGGAATGACTGGTACGGCCAAGACCGAAGAATCCGAATTTCAGAAGATTTACGGCCTTGGCGTGCTGCCAATCGACACCAACATGCCGATGATTCGTGAAGATAACTCCGATTTGATCTATCGCACTGAGGCAGCCAAATTTGAGGCCATCATCGAAGATGTAATGGAACGTCATGCCAAGGGGCAGCCGATTCTGTTGGGTACTGCTTCGGTGGCCAAATCTGAAATTCTTTCACGCGGGTTGAAACGTGCTGGAGTGAAACATGAAGTGCTCAACGCTAAGGAACATGCCCGTGAAGCTGCCATTGTGGCGCTAGCTGGTCGCAAATCGGCTGTGACCGTTGCGACGAATATGGCTGGTCGTGGTACTGACATCATCTTGGGCGGCAACCCAGAGTTTTTGGCTGATGCCGTGTTGCAGAAAAAGGGTTTGGATCCGCTGGAGACTCCTGACGAGTATGAGGCGGCGTGGCCAGATACTTTGAAAAAGATCGAGGAACAAGTAGCTGCCGAACATGAGGAGGTCGTGGAAGCAGGCGGGCTGTATGTGATCGGTTCCGAACGTCACGAATCGCGCCGGATTGACAACCAGCTCCGCGGTCGGTCGGGACGGCAGGGCGACCCAGGTGAAAGCCGTTTCTATCTATCGCTGGAAGATGATCTGATGCGGCTCTACAAGACCGAC
>WRJP01000053.1 GCA_009778535.1 Propionibacteriaceae bacterium
CACCTTCGCTACGGGCGGTTCTGGTGATACCTGAGCGTCCCCAGATTGTCGCACGTTTCATATTTGATGATTCACCCGGGATCGAAGAATACAAAACCGTGGCTATGGTTGAAAGCGAAGTCCGTGCTGACTTTGCAGACGTTCGGAATATCCATGCGAGACATATTCATAAAAGCACAGATGAGATCGGAGTGTCGTTCACTACAGTTAATATATCTGCGCCTAAGAAGATCGACTATCTACCAGGTGAAATCAATGCATATGCAAGGAAAGAATCAAATAGTTGACAGGTAATCCTAATGACCCCAAAGCTCGAAGCTGGATAGAAAGCCGTGTCAAGAATACTCGTGACAACTCAAGCGAGATACGACAGGGCGTTTATCACCCGAACTCTGGAGGTGGCACAGATTACTGGTTCTACCGTCAAGGTTCTGATGTCGTAATAACGAAGGGGAATGGTGAATTCGTAACTATTTTAAAGGACGGGCAAACTAATAGCTGGTTTCAAGGGGCTGCGCCACGATGAAAACGAATTCTTCATTGCGTGAATCTATCGGAAAATCTGTTGCGGGTGTGCGACGGGTACATTATGTTTACCGAGAAGAAATTCAGCAGGATGTTGGTGGCCCACTGGAATTAACTTTTACGGACGGCACTACTGTTGTCTGTGATGTCGGCGGAGACGGTGAAACTCTTGCTGTAGCAAACCGAGCCTGGGTTGACCCTTTTGCTGAGCCACTGTCGGCTGAAAATAGAGCATACGTTGAAAGCTATGGTAAGTGGACTGCGTTTGAGGGCAGTGGACTTCTTGATTGTGCTGTTGGGGAGCAGATAGTCAAGGTAGATGAGTTGAGCAATACTCATGGAACCATTGTGGCTGCACGCATACATATTGCCGTATTGACAATATTGGTATGGGTTGAGTGTGATGAGCTTTATGTCCAAGTTTATTAGAAGAGCTTGTCCAGTGGATGACTTTAAGTTTGCGGTGCCACGATGAGGGCTGTTTGTGTTTGCAATGATCCAAAAGTTTTTGCCGATAATTACCATGGCATGTTTGATTTTTTCCACGATCTCTACCCGCTAACAGTAGGAAGTAGATACCTGATATTAGGCATGACTATTTTCAGAAATCAGTTTTTCTTTCTTGTAAAGAATGACTTTGGTAGCCCTGATTTTGCCCCTTCTGCGTTTTTCGAGTTTTTTGTGGCAGATGTACCTGATAGTTGGAAATTCAGATCAGGAAGAGACCATGATGTATCAGAAATAGATAGTTCAACAGAACTACCTTGTGCGAAATGGGGCTATCCCGAGTTGGTTGATGATTCAAACCATGGAAGTGATCTAGAAGCACGAGAAATTGATGCGCTGATGATTTTTGAGGCGCGTTATCAGGCTGCTTTTCATGAAGATGTTAAGAGTAGTCTACTGACACTCTTAGAAAAAGTAGGATCCCTCATATCAAGCGAAGATGCGGAATCGCTAACAATGTGCGTTTCTGCGAATGAATGCAGTCTTGCGCTTGAACTGTTAACCACGAAACTGTACAACTCGAAAGCGTATATCCATCCTGAAATTGTTGACAGTATCCGTGATTTGACAATCACTTTGAGGATGGATTCATTTTTAGCTGACCGCTTGATATTGAACAGCGCAGATTGAAGTGCAGAATCCATTAATCGTTGTTGATTTATTAACCATCGAAAACATGGAAACTGATAGATCAGTGGCTGTAGATGTCACAATTTTTGCAATGGCGCGTGCGCCAGTGCTAAACGTTTCACTCCCGCTTCAAAGCTGATGTCGATCGTATTCCTCTCGGAATCGACAGCAACAACGGTTCCGATGCCGAAGCTGGAATGCATTAGTTTCTCTCCCACTTCGGTAGCCATGATTCGTGGGCCAATGATTTTGGGTGCGGTCGAACGTCTGACTTGCTGCTGCGACAAGCTGGTACGCGACTGCGCTTTCTGCTTCCAGCCGGCGTCTTGCAACCCGAGCCTGCGCCATGAAATAAGTTCGTCCGGTACTTCGGAAATGAAACGGCTCGGCGGGTTATAGTTCGGAGCCCCCCAGGTCATTCGCGTTGTTGCTCTGGAGAAATACAGCCTGCTGCGCGCCCTAGTGATTCCTACGTACACCAAACGTCGTTCTTCATGCAGTTCGGCCAGGTCTTGCATCGCCAGGGCATGGGGGAAAATACCTTCCTCCAGACCGGTAAGAAACACTGTTTCAAATTCGAGACCCTTAGCAGTGTGCAGCGTCATGAGCGTAACCATGCCATCGTCACGCGTCGGTAAATCATCAGAATCCGACACCAAAGCGATGCGTTCCAAAAAAGCAGGCAGCGAGTCCGAGATTTCAGTGTCTGCATCGGTTTCAGCTAGGTCTACAACATGGGCTGCTGCAACGAACTCTGCCGCTACCGAGACTAACTCCACCAAGTTCTCCAGCCGCGAGGAATCTTGCGGGTCTTTGGAATGACTCAGCGCGTCCGCATAGCCGGACGTGTGCAGGATTGAGGCCAAAATTTGATCTGCTGGTACGCCTTCACTCATCTTCTGTTGCTCAGCGGCGAGCACCTTTACGAACGCAGCAACTTGGTTGACTGAACGGGAGGCCAGCTCTGGAATCTGTTCGCAACGCTGCAAGGCTTCAAAGAAAGAAATCCCCGCTGACCGCGCGTAGCCAGCAATGAGAGTCTCTGCTCGCTCCCCGATACCACGCCTGGGGACATTGAGGATACGGCGAACTGACACGTCGTCCGCCGGATTTGCGATTACGCGCAGGTAGGCAACAGCGTCGCGCACTTCTTTGCGTTCGTAAAACTTAACTCCGCCGATTACCTGGTAGGGGACGCCGGTTCGGATAAACACTTCTTCAAAAACCCGCGACTGCGCATTGGTGCGATAGAAAACAGCAGTCTCACCAGGTTTGGAGAGTTTTTCAGCCGTAAGTCGATTCACTTCTTCGGCAACAAAATGGGCTTCGTCATGCTCAGTGTCGGCCACATACCCAACGATCAACTCCCCAGTTCCAGAATCTGTCCAGAGTTTCTTCTCCAACCGCGAAGGGTTACAAGTAATGACTTGGTTGGCAGCGGAGAGGATATTCTGGGTAGAACGATAGTTTTGTTCCAACACGATTGTGCGCGCCCCAGGAAAATCTTGCTCGAAGTCGATGATGTTGCGAATCGTTGCTCCCCGGAACGCATAGATAGATTGATCAGAATCCCCAACTACCAGCAACTCACCAGGGCTGATACGAAAGTCCAGCTCGTCACTTGCTGGTACTTGCGGCGGTTCAACGCCACGGACGAAGCTCGCGGACATATTTTCAGTCGCCGGCTCGGGTATCGAATACTGCGCGGCGCAAAGTTCGCGGATGAGCATGTATTGGGCATGGTTGGTGTCTTGATACTCGTCTACTAAAACTTGTCTAAAGCGGCGGCGGTACGCCTCTCGCAGTTGCGGAAATCGTTGCAGCAACTGCACAGTCATCATGATCAGATCATCAAAATCCAATGCGTTCGCCTGCGCTAGCCGTTGCTGATATTGGCGGTAAACCTCGGCATATACAGTTTCTTCGCCGCGTGCTGCTGTGCGTTCGGCTGACTCGTAATCTACTAACTCATTTTTGCACGTCGATATCCAATTCATAGCCGCATTTGTATGGAACCGCTTGGGATCCAGGCTTTGGTCTTTCATCACTGCTGCGATGAGTCGCTTGGAATCGGTAGCATCATAAATCGAAAAGGAGCGTGAAATCCCAAACCGCCCGATCTCGGCTCGTAGGATGCGGACACATGCCGCATGGAAGGTGGAAACCCACATCTTGCGCGCTCGCGCTCCGACTAGGTCAACTACCCGTTCACGCATCTCGGAAGCCGCTTTGTTGGTGAAGGTGATAGCCAAGATATTCGCCGGATGAACCCCGCGATGCTTCACCAGGTAGGCGATCCTACGGGTGAGAACTCTGGTTTTTCCAGAACCAGCGCCAGCTACCACTATCACTGGGGAACCAGCATGGCACACCGCCTCACGTTGCGGCTGGTTCAGGTCGGCGAGCAGGTCAATATCTGGTGCGAATTCAAGTTCTGGGTCGTACATGTCCAGACCACTCTACGGCAAAAACCAAGCAAATCCGCGCCAGTTGGCATGGCGATTCCCGGTGCGTTTCCATGTGCTATTTGACGTAAACACCACAGACATACCTTGATGAAGAAAGCTGCCAACCTCGCGCCTTGCTAAACTAAAACTCCTGATCGCAAAGGAGAAGCGAAGTGAACCAAGCCTGGTCTGATGTCTACACCAAAGCCCTTGCACTGATTGCGGAAGTCGAGCCGGAAGTTGCCGCAGCGACACGGCAAGAACTCGCCGATCAGCGTGAGTCATTAAAACTTATTGCCAGCGAAAACTACGCCTCGCTGCCGGTGTTAGCAGCTATGGGGACTTGGTTCTCCGATAAGTACGCCGAGGGTAACCCGGGGCATCGCTTCTACGCAGGCTGTCAAAACGTTGACCGGGTTGAAACTCTCGCCGCCGAGCACGCCAAAGCGTTGTTTGGAGCCGATCACGCCTATGTGCAACCGCATTCGGGCATTGACGCTAACCTGGTGGCGTATTGGTCAATACTGTCACACCGGATCGAATCCCCCACCCTGGAACGGTTACAGGTCAAGAATGTCAACGAGCTTTCCGAGGGTGATTGGGAGGAATTACGTCTGACCTTTGCCAAACAGCGCGTGATGGGGATGAGCTTGGATGTCGGCGGCCACCTCACCCACGGTTTTCGTCCGAACATTTCGGGGAAGATGTTCCATCAACGCTCCTATGGCACTGACCCGCACACCCAGTTGATTGATTACGGAAAACTCCGCGCAGATGCCAAAGAGTTCAAACCGTTGATTATCACCGCTGGTTATTCGGCATATCCGCGCCGCATCAATTTTGCTGCGATGCGTGAAATCGCGGACGAAGTGGGCGCGACCCTATTTGTAGACATGGCTCATTTCGCGGGTCTTGTGGCTGGGAAGGTGTTCACCGGTGACGAAGACCCGGTACCGTTCGCTCATGTCGTAGCCACTACCACTCACAAGTCGCTGCGCGGCCCGCGTGGGGGAATGGTGCTGGCAAGTGGTGAATATGCGGCTGCGGTAGATCGCGGCTGCCCGCTGGTGTTAGGCGGCCCGTTGGGTCATGTCATTGCTGCAAAGGCAGTTGCGCTCGCCGAAGCCCGTCAAGACTCGTTCCGCACCTATGCACAAGCGATCGCTGACAATGCAAAAGCCCTTGCTGAAGGGCTGTTGCGGCGCGGAGTGAAGCTGGTAACTGGCGGCACTGACAACCACATCGTGCTGCTTGATGTCAGCTCGTTCTCCATCACGGGACGGCAGGCCGAGTCGGCATTGTTGGATTCGGGTATCGTCACAAATCGCAACTCGGTACCCAATGACCCGAACGGGGCTTGGTACACCTCCGGAGTCAGAATCGGCACTCCAGCCCTAACCACCCGTGGCTTGGGAACAGCAGAATTCGACCAGATCGCCGGATTGATCGCCGACGTCCTTGCTGGAACTACTCCAGTGGCAACCGCAAACGGCGCGAGCAAGGCGAAGTACGCCATCGCCGACGGTTTGGCAGACCGCACCAAGGCTGCTGCCGCAGAATTGTTGAATGGTTTCCCGCTCTACCCGGGGTTATCGTTGTAAGAGCGCAAGACCCGGTCAGTGATCAGACAGGTCACCTCGTAGGGAATGGTCTCCATCAGTGCCGCGATTTCTGATGTAGTGATCTCCTCGTCGTGGTCGCGCCCAATTAGTGTTACCTGATCGCCTACCACAACGTCGGTTTGCGCGCCTAGCTCAACCATGAATTGATCCATGCAAACTCGACCTACTATCGGATATGAAGCTCCGCGAATCAGCACTCGGCCTTTGTTGGACAACGCCCTGGAGTAGCCATCGCCGTAACCAACTGGAATTGTGGCAATCCAAGTCGGTTCGCTTGCCGTCCAAGTCCGCCCATAGGAGACAGTTTCCCCTGCGGCTACCTTTTTTACGAAGCTGACTTCGGTAGTCCAGGTAAGTGCCGCAGCCAACGCAATGGCCTTTGGCACTTCTTGGGACGGGTATGCGCCGTAGCACATGATTCCCGGACGCACCATGTCGAACCACGAATCTGGATGCGCGAGGATAGCGCCCGAGTTGGCTAAATGTTTCAACAGCTGCCCGGTGGTCTTTTCAACTTCTTGGCAAGTTTGCGCAAAGCGTTCAATCTGCCGCGCCGAAAAATCGTCCTGGGTGGGGTCGTCAGAAACCGGCATATGCGAGAAGATACCTTCTAGGATTAAATGCGGCGAAGTCATGATCTGCTCGGCCAACTGCATAGCTTCGTCACAGCGGCAGCCGATCCGTCCCATCCCCGTGTCAACCTTGAGTTGCACCCGGGCGGGTAGTTGTAGTTCGGACGCTGCCTGGGAGATTTGAGTGGCAGAGAGTTCATCAACGACTGTCAAGCTAATCTGGTTAACGATCCCCTGGCTGATTTCATTTCCCCGGGCAACTGACAGGTTCAAGATGGGTAGGGAAATTCCGGCCTCGCGCAGCTTGGCGCCCTCAGCGATCTTCGCCACACCAAGCCAGTCCGCAGCGTTGGTTTTCTCGATCATCTGCGAAACTTCTACTATTCCATGCCCGTAAGCATTCGCTTTCAGTGCCGCCAGAATCCCACGCTCGCCTACCTGGGAACGTATGGCACGTAGATTCGATTCAATTGCCGGTAGCGATGTGGTCACATGCGAAGAAGTATTAATGGTCTATCGTCCCATCTCCAACATAGTTATGTCCTCGGTTTCCTCTGATTTTAGCGCTCCATGCCACTTCCCCGCTGGGCACGCACTTATCGCTGATGGCAGCTTGAAACAAAGACCATCTTGGCAAAAACTGTTCACTAAGGCCGCTGAAGAAATTCGGTGCGCCGCAATAGCTCTTTGAGAGTATGAGCGTACGCTGAGTACATGGGTTTATTCCGTCCTGAAGGCCCAAAGTCTGCGAAAGTGTACTGGGTCAGACGGTTGATTGTGCTGGCACCGCTGGCAATTGCAGCGTGCATCTTGATCTGGGCATTCACATCAAGTGGTGATGAAAAACCACTAGTCCCAACCCCCACTCCGACTCCAACCCCCAGCCTGCAAGCCTGCAATCCGGCAACTATCGATCTTTCTGTAGCGGCACTCCAGAGCGTTAAAGCTGGTGCTGAAAAGACCTCATTCGCTATTTCGTTCACTAATACTTCCACACAACGTTGTCTTGTTGACATAACTCCTGACAATTTTGAAGTAAAGATCATCAGCGGCAAAGACCAGATTTGGACAACTGCAACCTGCGCGCAATGGGTACCTGCCAGCAGCAACCCGATAACTGCAAACGAAAAATATGTGTGGAGTTTTGACTGGGAGCTGCGACGCTCCAACGGCTGCAAACTGGCGAGCGCAGAACTAAAACCAGGCACCTACCAAATCCTCATCAGTTGGCACACCGCCACCACTCGTAAAGCCTTCCAGATCGTCAAATAGTCTCCTCTCCTCCAGGTTGCTGCCGGTCTTTACCGATGCATCTGCGGTTCAAGGGTGACGATACGATTCAAAGAACTGTCGGAGGCGATGTTTATAGTTTCTTGCATGGGAAAGACGACGTTCAGATGTGGCGAATGCGGCTGGACTAGCCTGCGCTGGGTAGGTCGTTGCGGGCAATGTCAAGCCTGGGGGTCTGTCAACGAGGTCGCAACATCGGCAGGAAAGTATTTTTCTGCAACCACAGCTGCCGTTCCTATCACCGAGATTGACCCTGATACTTCTCCAAGCATCAAGACAGGAATCGACGAACTCGACAGAGTGTTGGGATCAGGTATCACCCCTGGTGGGGTTTATCTGCTCGCAGGCGAACCAGGAATCGGCAAATCAACGCTGCTGTTGGAGATCGCATATCTTTGGGCAGCCGCCGAGCGTAAAACCCTATATATCAGCGCAGAAGAATCAGCTGCTCAAGTCAGACGGCGCGCGACGCGAATTGGTGCAGTGACACCGCAGCTTTTTCTGGCTAGCGAAACGTCACTTGACGCAGTATTGGCGCACGTTGAGGAGCAATCACCTAGTTTGCTGGTTTTGGATTCGGTACAAACTGTCGTCGTTCCTAGCGGCGATGGAGTGCCCGGCGGAGTTAGTCAAGTGAAAGAGATCACCCAACAGTTGTCGCTGGCAGCCAGGCGCCGCGATATGGCAGTGCTCTTGGTCGGGCATGTGACCAAGGATGGAATAGTTGCTGGGCCGCGAACCCTTGAACATCTAGTTGATGTGGTGCTTTCCTTCGAGGGTGATAGTCACAACGATCTGCGTGTGATACGGGCAATCAAGAATCGTTTCGGGTCTGCGGGCGAGGTGGGTTGTTTCACGATGACCGAAACTGGAATCGCACAGGTCAAAGACCCTTCCGGTTTATTTGTATCAAACTCGGCTGAGCCGAGCTGTGGCTCCTGCCTCACAGTGAGCATGGAAGGCAGGCGCGGCATACTGACCGAAATTCAAGCATTGGTCGTTGGAAGCGCAGCCATGAATCCCAAACGCATCGCAAATGGCGTTGAATCGGGAAGGTTAGCCATGCTCTTGGCAGTGCTTTCACGGCGAGCAAGGCTGAAAGTACTCAACAAAGAGGTTTACGTCTCCACCGTTGGCGGAGCAAAAACCTCCGATCCGGCTGCTGACTTGGCCATAGCGCTGGCACTGGCATCAGCGGCCACAGATGTGGCTTTCCCAACTCCGCTCGTCGGTCTGGGCGAAGTTGGGCTTTCAGGAGAAATCCGACCCGTGCCGCAACTACAGCGACGATTAAGCGAAGCAGCTAGGTTCGGAACCAAGCAGGCGCTCGTACCAGTTGGAACCAACGCCAAAGTCACAGGAATGGAGGTGATAGAAGTCGCAACGCTTTCAAATGCACTTACGATTTTGGGGCTGAGCAGCAAACCCAAACTCACGGTAGTGGCAGCATCGGCTTAGTCCGCGCAAGTTGCTAAACGAAAAGCTCGGCGATCTGGATGGCATTGAGGGCAGCCCCCTTGCGAAGGTTGTCAGCGCTACAGAAGAAGGCTAGGCCGCGTCCATCTGGTACTGACTGATCGACACGAATCCTGCCGACAAAGGTCGGGTCTTTCCCAGCACTGAGTCGTGGATTAGGTATATCTTCCAGCACCACCCCAGGGGCATCACTCAAGATTGCTTCAGCGGTTTGCGGACTCAAGGGGTTTGCGAATTCGGCATTCACGGCCAACGAATGTCCAGTGAACACTGGAACACGAACACAGGTGCCGGCAACAGCTAAATCTGGAATGTGCAAAATCTTGCGTGATTCGTTGCGCAGTTTTTGTTCCTCGTCAGTTTCGCCGCTGCCATCGTCAACTAGCTTCCCAGCCAACGGCACGACGTTGAAAGCTATTGGACGCAGATAGGGGCTTGGGTCAGCAACCGAGTCAGTCGCACCATCAAGAGCGAGAACGGCAGGTTCATCAGTGGCGCGAGTCTGGTCAGCTAATGCCTGCACTCCAGCAACTCCGGAACCAGAAACCGCTTGGTAGGTAGCCACGACGAGTTTGCGTAAATTGGCGTGTACGTGAAGTGGTTTGAGAATTGGCATTGCAGCCATCGTGGTGCAGTTTGGATTCGCAATGATTCCTTTGGGAGCGGTTTTTGCGTCTTCGGGGTTGACTTCACTCACCACCAACGGAACATCGGGGTCGCTGCGCCAAGCCGAGGAGTTGTCGATGACCCTTGCGCCTGCGGCAGCAACCCTTGGTGCCCATTCGCGTGATGTGCTGGCGCCAGCAGAAAACAATGCAATGTCGATTCCGGAAAAATCTGCATTGGCAATGTCTTCGACAACTATGCTGCGTCCCTCCCAGTCAAGAGACTTCCCAGCTGACCGAAATGACGCAAAATAGCGAATCTCGTCAACTGGAAACTGTCTTTGCGCCAGTAGCGTACGCATAACTGACCCAACTTGGCCGGTGGCTCCAAATATCCCAACACGCATATGTCAAGAATACCTGGCAAGAGCACTCGCCTTAAAACCAATCCGTCAATCCAGCCAATAGTGAATACCCCACAAACGCAAAGATGTCCAGCATGGTATGGGCAACGACGAGCGGCCCGACTCGTCGGGTTTTCAAGAAGATGATTCCAAAGAGCAAACCCATAGCAATATTTCCCACAAAACCGCCAAAACCTTGGTACAGATGGTAACTGCCGCGTATCAGGGCGCTTACGAATACGAAGGCATACGGTCTCCAGTTCAGTTCAGCGCTCTTAACGAAGAAGAAGCCGATCATGATGACTTCCTCCAAGATTCCATTCATTGCTGCTGCCATGATCAATACTGGTACCGTCCACCAATTCGAGGCTAGGTTCGCTGGTGCCACATTCGTGTTAAGTCCAAGCTCGCGAGCCGCAAAATACAACGCTAGCCCTGGGATTCCGACCCCTGCTGTTATGGCTAAACCAGCAAGCAGATCGAATACAGGACGCTTGAAATCAAAGCCAATCTGTTGTGAGGAAAGCCGCAGAAAATATAAAGCCAAGAGCACTGGAACAAGCGGAAAGATGATGTGTGCGAGCTGGTATGACAGGTCAAGCCAAGGCCGATCTGGAGTGGCAGATTGGTTAATCGAAGTCGTCTGCTGATTCAGCGGGATTTCAACAGTCAATCGGTTGATGATCTGCAAGATTGAATAAACCGCTGACTGTCCCAGCGATAAACCTAAAACCAACAGCAATTCCCACCCTGGAAGCCTGCGTTCGGTAGCCGAAGGTGTAACTTCTAAATCCGTTGCCATGTCAGTTCCTCCCCAGATGTTTTCGGGTAAATGTCAGACATTGGGCTAGTTGCGCTTCGCGTTCAACTCGGTTCGCAGCATCTCGCAGTTGCACTTCGACGACAATATTTCCGGCAAAACCTGATTTGCCT
>WRJP01000054.1 GCA_009778535.1 Propionibacteriaceae bacterium
TCGGTACCCGAGGGGCGAAGCAGTACCCGTCCTTGATCGGCTAGTTTTTGGGAGGCTTCGGTAACAGCGGCGTTGATTACTGGATCGATGCCTGCCCTGGACTTGTTCACTCCCGAAACATTTACCAGCACTTGCGGGTAACGGGTGACCACAGCGGCTAGCTCTTGCAGCGTTTTGCCAGTCGATACCATGCGTGCGGCCAGGTGTAGCGCGGTCTGAACTCCATCTCCGGTCGTGGCATATTCACTCATGATGACGTGTCCGGACTGTTCGCCGCCGAGCGTAAACCCATTGGCGTTCATCGCTTCCAGGACGTGACGGTCGCCAACCTTGGTCTGGTCAACACTGATTCCATGTGCTTTCATCGCTTTGAAGAAGCCGAGATTACTCATCACCGTGGCTACGACCGTGTCGGAGTGCAGCGCGCCCTTTTCTTTCAAGGCGATTGCCAAAATAGCCATGATCTGATCGCCATCAACAATGGTGCCAGCATGGTCAACCGCCAGACAGCGATCAGCGTCGCCGTCCAGCGCGATTCCTAAATCTGCACCCTGGGAGATGACCGTTTCTTGTAGCGATTCCATGTGGGTGGAGCCGCAGTTTAAGTTGATATTCAAACCATCAGGTGCCGCGTGGATTGCAATGACCTGCGCTCCTTGCGCTTCAAAGGCGGCCACGGCGGTCATGGTTGCGGCACCATTCGCGCAGTCAATCACGACTTTTAGCCCGTCCAGGTTTGAACCTTCACCTAATCCAGAAACCAGATGGGCGACATAGGCTTCGATAGCGCCTTTGTCGTCGCTAACCCGTCCGACTCCAGCACCAATCGGATGTTCCCAGGCGGCACCGAGTTGCTCCTCGATTATGTCCTCAATCTCGTCAGCCAACTTCACTCCACCGGCTGCAAAGAATTTGATGCCATTGTCTGGCATGGGGTTGTGGCTGGCCGACAACATCACTCCAAGGTCAGCTCCCAGATGATTCATCAAAAATGCCAAACCCGGGGTGGGAATCACTCCAAGTCGTACCACATCCATACCGGCAGCAGCTAAACCTGCGATCGTAGCCGCTTCCAAAAACTCTCCAGAAGCGCGGGTATCACGTCCCACTATCGCAAATGGTCTGCCGGAAGCGTCGTCTCTGCCCTGTTTGACCATGAACGCAGCCGCGTCACAAAGTTTCAGCGCAAGACCGGCCGTCAATTCGAGATTAGCGACACCTCGGACACCATCCGTGCCGAAAAACCTCGGCATGTTCGCCTCAGCGCTTCGAGTACTGCGGAGCTTTGCGGGCTTTCTTCAACCCAGCCTTCTTGCGCTCTTTGATGCGCGCATCTCGGGTGAGTTGGCCAGATTTCTTCAATGCCGCACGGCTCGCCTCGGCATCCGCAGCGTTTAGTGCGCGAGCCAATCCCAGCCGTAGTGCTCCAGCCTGTCCTGTAACGCCGCCGCCAGTGATGGTGGCTTTGATGTCATACGAACCCACGACGTTGGCAGTGACGAGTGGCTCGTTGATAGTCTGCTGATGGAGTTTGTTCGGAAAATAATCCTCGATAGTTCGACCGTTAATTGACCACTGTCCGTCGCCTGGAACAATACGCACCTGTGCGATAGCTTCCTTGCGGCGTCCGGTGGCTCGGGCGGCGACTATGATTGCGGGTCGGGTTCCAGGATTTGTTGCTACCGATTCGGTCTCGGCGCGGTAGGCGATTTCGCGGTCGTCCTCATCTGTGAAAGGCGCGTAATCTTCATCTTCAAGATAAGTTTCGTCTACGACTTCAGTCACTGTTCCTCTTGCCTTCACTGAGCGATCTGCGTGATCTGGTAGGGCTGCGGGTTCTGGGCAGCGTGTGGATGTTCAGGTCCGGCGTAGACCTTGAGTTTCTTGAGTTGGGCGCGGCTCAACTTGTTTTTTGGAAGCATGCCCCACACCGTACGTTCAACGGCTTTGCGGGGTTGGGTGGCTAGAAGCTCACCGTAAACCTTGGTTTTCAGCCCACCGGGACGGCCAGAGTGGGAGTAGGCGAGCTTGTCGGTTGCTTTATTGCCGGTGAGCGCAATCTTTGACGCGTTCACTATGACGACGAAATCGCCAGTATCAATGTGGGGTGCGTATTGCGCCTTATGCTTTCCCCGTAACAGCCCAGCGACTGCGACGCCGAGGCGCCCAAGAACCACATTCTCGGCATCAATTACATGCCATATCCTGGTTATTTCTCCAGGCTTCGGGCTGTATGTAGACAAAACCAACTACCATCTTCCATGTGTTATTTCAGCATTGCACGCCAAGGCGAGGGCACATCAGCGCAACAGCGCACTACTTTACCCCCGATGGATAATCTGGGTCAAAAGCACGAGTTGACTCAGGTAAGAGGTTCAGGTGCTGTAACCTGATCTCGCTGGCCTCGACTCATCCGTTGCACGTTCTGCCGATCAGTTTTGCGGTTATCTTTGCTTTGACCGCCAGCGAAATCTGCCCACATTGTTGACACGGCTTGCAGCAGTGGAAATCAGATGAAAAGGTTGTCTCATGAGTCCTAAATTGAGCAACAGCCAAATCTCCAGTCCCGACCAAGCCCGAAACGTCGTTTTGATCGGAAATGCAGGCAGTGGCAAGACCTCATTGTTCGAGCAGTTGCTGAAAGCTCGAATCCAAGGCTACCGCGGCGAGAAGGAAGACCCTGAGCGCGCGGCGCAACTGTTTCTGGCCTCGTTCATAAATGAATCTGTGGTGGTGAATCTGCTAGACGCACCGAGCCACCCCGACTTCGTTGGTGAGTTGCGCGCCGGAATCGCGGCCGCAGATGCCGCCATCTTTGTGGTGTCAGCCGGAGACGGAATCGACGGCATGGCTCAAGCACTCTGGGAGGAGTGTGAAAACGCAAAACTCCCCAGATTCGTTGTGCTGACCAAACTGGACACTGGCCACACTGATTTTGAAAGCGCGTTGGCCGCAACCCAGAACGCTTTCGGCTCGGGTGTGGTGCCAGTATTTGTGCCGATCATGGCCAGCAGCGAAGAAATGTCGGGCAATGTCGGGCTGCTCTCGTTGGAACGACATGACTATGCCGCAGGAGCTATGAAATCTTCGACGCTGGATGCTTCCGACTCCCTAGTTGAGGGATTCCGCGATGCGTTGATCGAAGGGATCGTCCTAGAAGTTGAAGACGACTCGCTCATGGAAAGACACATTGGCGGCGAAGCGATCGAGGTCGAGGTGCTGCTGGATGCCCTGATGAAAGCTGTTTCCACAGGCAATCTATACCCAGTCGTTCCAGTGTCGGCAGCTTCTGGTGTTGGTATTGAAGAACTCCTAGGGTTGATAGAAAACGGGTTCCCCACTCCTAGCTTGCATGCCAGCCCAGAAATCGACTCACTTGCCGGTGACCCGCTCCCGCTAGTTACCGCTGATGCTGCCGGTTCGTTGGTGGCACAGGTCATTCGTACCACTACCGATCCGTTCGCGGGACGACTGTCGATGATACGCATCTTCTCGGGGACGTTGAAGGTCGAAGATGTGATACACGTTGCTGGCCGCCATCCGAAGGTCGAAGGTAAAGAATCTGAACGAGTTGACCATGACTCCGATGAACGTATAGCGGGTATGCAGGGCGTTGTAGGGGTGGAATTGAAGCCCCGAACTTCTGCTATCGCCGGTGAGATCGTACTCATTCCGAAGCTGAACTCTGCTGAGACCGGCGACACGCTGTCGGCAAAGGATAAGTCGGCCGTGGTGAAGCGCTGGATTTTGCCCGACCCGCTGCTTCCGTTAGTTGTGAAAGCTGCTACTCGTAATGATGAGGATAAATTCTCTGGTGCGCTAGCGCGTTTGGCTGTGGAAGATTCTACGGTGCGGGTAGATCGTTCCAGTGGTGACCAGTTGGTGATCTGGACGACGGGACAGGCACATGCCGATCTGCTTTTGAACCGTTTGACAGACCGTTACGGCGTCAAGGTGCAGCAGGAGGAGTTGCGAATCCCGCTGCGTGAGACTCTCATAGGAAAGTCCACCGCTGAGGGCAGGCACGTCAAACAGTCCGGCGGGCACGGACAATATGCCAAGTGCAACATTGAGGTCGAACCGCTGCCGCGTGGAGAGGGTTTCGAGTTTGTTGACAAAGTTGTGGGTGGAGCCGTGCCGCGGCAGTTCATTCCGAGCGTGGAAAAGGGAGTACGTGCTCAGTTGGAGAAGGGCGTGATCGCTGGTTACCCGATGGTTGACATCCGAGTCACCCTTTTCGACGGGAAGGCGCACTCAGTTGACTCCTCAGATATGGCGTTCCAGCTAGCTGGTCAAAATGCTCTGAAGGAAGCCGCAAAGAAAGAGGTGGCGGCACTGCTGGAGCCAATCGATTTGGTAACTGTTACCGTCGGTGAAGAGTACCTTGGGCCGGTAATGACCGATATTTCCGGTCGTCGCGGCCAATTGTTGGGCACTGATTCGGTGAACCGTAAGGCTGTTATCCGCGCGTTGATACCGCAGTTGGAGTTGGCCAGGTACGCCATCGACTTGCGTGGGATCGCACACGGTTCTGGTACTTTCAGCAGGGAGTTCAACGGCTACGAGTTGTTGCCGACTCACATGATCGAGCAATTCCTCAAGAAAGACTGATTACTTAAAAACCCCGCTGATTGCCACTGCCTTCCCTGTCATCCTGTCGCGCTGCGTAGCAGCGTCGCAGGAGCCATAACCCGAATGCTGCGACCCGTGGAAACCTGTACTTGCGAGTACTGCACCGCCCCGTGTTTGTCTGACAAGTTAAACTAGTGGGGTTGATGTCAGAAGGATTCAGGGGTTGACAGATGTCTAGGTCAAGGCTTGTTATTTCTAGTGTTTTGATTGGGGTTTTGATGACGGGTTTTGTTGGTTGTCAGCCAGAGCCACAGGTGCCTGTGGTTCCAAATTCTTCTGGTTCCCCAAGTGCTCCTAATGTAGGGAATGTTGGGTTGTTGACCGAAGTGAAACCTATCGCGCCGACCAATGAACAAAATGATTCTTTAACTGCTTTTGCGGAAAGGTTGTTCAACGAGCTTGACGCGGATGCAGTCAATCCAGTGATTTCACCGCTGTCGGTGTTTTTTGCGCTTGGGTTGACCCAGCTAGGCGCTGATGGAGCGACTGCGCAAGAGTTCAAAGACACTTTAGGTCTATCTGCTGAGCAAACTTGTGGCATCGCCGCACAATTGTTAGCCGACTACGCCAACATCGGAGGTGGCACGACACTTAATGTCGCTAACTCGGCATGGTTTGACCCGAAAATCGCCCCCGCGCAGCAATACATAGATTTAGTGCAGGCATGTTTTAAGGCTGAGATTTTTCAAGCGGACATGCAGGCTGGTGGAGCTGTAGACCTCGTGAATAAATGGGTTTCGGACAAAACTAACAACCTCATTCCACAAATCTTGAACGATATCGACCCTGACACGGTTGCTTTGCTGGCGAATGCGATCTATTTGAAGGCTGCTTGGCAGACGCCGTTTGAAACGTTTGGTTCCTACCAAGGCGAGTTCACCAAGTCCGATGGGCAGCAGGTGCGCGCCGACTTTATGTCCACGCAAGCTAATCCGAATGTGCTGATTGATTCTGGCGACGTTGAAGGGGTGCTGCTGCCTTATAAGGATGGGCGTTTGGCGTTCATGGCTGTGATAGCTAAGCAAGGAAATGATCTTCCCCCCTTGGAACCGGGCTCTATCCAGCGTTGGTTGGCTGCTAAACAAGACGTGTCGAAGTTGGTATTGACGATGCCCAAGTTCAAAACCGAATATAACGTTACCTTGGACAAAATGTTGCGCGAGTTGGGTTTTGAGTCGGCATTTACTACTGGTGCTGATCTTTCGCTAATGGGTGCAGGCAAAGAGGCAACGCTCCAAGTCGCGCATACGGTGAGTATGGAAGTTGGTGAGGAAGGCACAGAAGCTGCCGCAGCAACAATAGTTGCCGTTGCCGGAAGTGCGCCAATGGATCCTCCGATCTTTGTCACTTTTGATCGCCCATACCGGTATGCGTTGGTAGACACGGTGACTGGGGTGCCGTTGTTCCTTGGAGCCATGAACGACACTTCCGCTGCCCCACCCACTGTTTCTTAAGCCCAAACTTTTCTTGTCCGCATACTGCGACGGAGCCTGCGCTGCGGGCTGCCCACGATCAGGGGCAGCATCGCAGTATTGCGGAATCCATCGCAAGACCCTCCCTCAGTCATCCCGCGTGTAAATCGCGGGATCCATCGCATTCAGTGGTGTAACAAGTACGCACCGCTCGGGTTGTGGATGCTGCAACTAAAGTGCAGCATGACAAATCGAGGAGTTCAGCGTCCGAGTAGGGGCTAGGATTACCTGGTGCCTCCAGATTCAGTCAGTCGTGATGTTGTTTCATTTGTGCGACGCGGCCCGCGCATGAACCCATCGCAGCAACGCGCTTGGGATAGGTTGCGTGACCGGTACGTCGTAGAAATCCCCACCGGCGAGCGCGAGACTTCTATCGCCGCACAAGCCACGCTCGATTTAAGGGAGGTTTTCGGACGCCAGGCTCCGTTATTTGTGGAGATTGGAATAGGTTCGGGCGAAACTATCTGTGAGCTTGCCGGGCGTTTTCCAGCGGCGAACCTGCTGGGTTTTGAAGTTTTCCTGCCTACGGTGGCTAGCTGCCTTGCTAGGTTGGAACAGGCGAACGTTGATAATGTGCGAATCATTGTGGCCGATGGGCAACAAGGCGTTGAGACGCTCTTTTCGGCAGGGATGGGAGCGATTGCTGAACTGTGGACTTTTTTCCCCGACCCTTGGCCAAAGAAGCGGCATCATAAACGGCGTTTAGTAAATCCAGCTTTTGCCCAGATTGTGGCGCAGCGACTCGCGGTCGGGGGACGTTGGCGGTTGGCGACTGACTGGGAGAGTTATGCAGATTGGATGCGTGAAGTTCTGGACGACACGGCAGGTCTTGTAAATGAATACGCCGAACACGGTTGGGCTCCACGTTGGGAGGCGCGTCCGATTACCAAATTTGAGCAGCGAGGAATTAACGCGGGACGCACAATACGAGAGTTGTCCTATCTGAATCCAGGCGCCGCGCAGGTCAGTGATTCCGCATGAGAGTCAGACTCGATATTTCCTACGCTGGTGCCGCATTTCATGGTTGGGCTACCCAGCGTGGTTTACGTACTGTGCAAGGCGAGTTGGAAACCTGGTTAGCTAGATTACTTCGCTGTGATGCGGTTGCTTTGACTGTGGCTGGACGTACTGACGCCGGAGTACATGCGCGTGGCCAAGTGGCACATTTTGACCTACCCGAAGAATTCTCAGTATCAGATTTTGAGGAACTAGAACTAGTTCGCAGGCTGGATCGAGTATTGCCGTCAGATGTTGTAGTGCGCAAGATTTCACTGGCTCCACCTGGATTCGACGCGCGTTTTTCTGCGATTTGGCGGCGTTATGTATATCGGCTTGCCGATGGCACGTTCGACCCGCTGGCTGCCGGATATGTGGCAAAAGTTATTAGCCCTGTTGATGTCACATTGCTCAATCAAGTCAGTGGCGTACTGCTGGGTCTGCACGACTTTGTTGCCTTTTGTAAATATCGCTCCGGAGCCACCGCCATCCGGACGTTGCAGCGGGTTAGCGCCGAACGGGTAGGCGAAATCATTGAACTTACTGTGCAAGCTGATGCTTTCGCGCACTCGATGGTGCGTTCGCTGACCGGCGCGCTGTTGCAGGTTGCCGCTGGACGCCGCGATGAAAGTTGGCTAAAAGCATTGCTTGATCGCAGTGATCGCTGTGGAGAGATTCCGGTAATGCCTGCCAAGGGTTTGACGCTAGAGGCGGTGGGCTATCCTCCTGATTGCGAATTGGAGCAACGTGCGACCCAAGCTCGAATGCTGCGAGAATTGAACTGAGCTATGGAAGAATCACAGCCGATGAACCCGCACTATTTCACTACTCCGCAAGGCGTAGCCACTCGCCGTGAGATCACGATGACGTTCTGGGGCAGGTCTTGGACTTTTGACACAGCCGACGGAGTTTTCTCTGGCAGTCGACTCGACCCCGGGACGGCGGTGCTGCTACGGGAGGTTGCACCTGACGCGGTTACGTCAGCGGGAAGACTGCTGGATTTGGGTTGCGGCTACGGGGTGATTGCGGTGGCGCTGGCGGTATGCGTCCCAGGCGTGGTTGTGGATGCTGTCGATGTCAACGAACGCGCACTGGAACTTTGTGCACGCAACGCCGAACGCTACGGCGTGTCAGCTCGTGTACATCCGCTACTCCCAGAACAGGCTAATGTGGATATTCGTTATGACCAGCTCTGGTCGAATCCTCCCATCCGAATCGGCAAACCTGCCCTGCATGAGCTATTGGCTGCTTGGCTGGCGCGTTTGGCCGATGATGGAGTGGCTCACTTGGTGGTTGGGAAAAATCTTGGCGCTGACTCTTTGCAGACTTGGCTAGTCTCCCAGGGTTGGGTCAGCGAACGGATTGCTTCGGCTAAAGGCTTCCGTGTTTTCCAAGTTCGCCGCTGAAGACCGCGCAAGATTCGGGTGTAAGGTGACTCTAGTACTCCAGCGCGAAGGTGTTTGATGTCGGGTTCATTAGCTAATTACCGGTTCGCGGCTAGCCGTTTTCTGCGAGTGATGGTTTCTGCCTTGGCGACCGTGTTCGCTATTTCGACATTTTCCGTACCTGACGCAAATGCTGCTGATATGGACGCAGCACACGAAGCCGCAGCATTTATCACCTCACAGCTTGTGGGCGGAGATCATTTGGAGAGTCCGTTTGGGAACGAGTCGATAACTGCTGATGCGGTGCTGGCGCTATTAGCCACGCAGAGTTCGGATTTCGATGCGGAAATAGCCAGCATGGGACGTTTTTTGGCGCAGAGCCCGTACGTGAGCTCTGGACCGGAAGCAGCGTCCAAACTGGCTATCGTTGCAACAGCGATAGGTGCGGACCCGCGCACTTTCGGTAGTTTTGATTTGATTGCTGCCATAAAAGCAGGCATTGGTGCAGACGGAGCCTTTGGTTCATACCCAATGCCGTATTCCTCCGCACTGGCAATCATTGCCTTGATACGTAGCGGAGAAGATGTCGACCCCCAGCTGGTTTCATGGTTGATTGAGCAAGCCGAGCCAGATGGCTCCTTCAGCTTCCAAAAAGGCGGCAGTGCAGATCCTGACAATACCGGTATGGTAATTCAAGCGCTTTCTGCACTGGATAATCTCTCGGCGCAAGCCTCACAAACCCTGGAGAACGCGAAACGTTGGGCGCAAGATTCGCAGCAGGCTGATGGTTCCTGGATTGGATTTGCGAGCGTCAATTCAACTGCCTTGCTGGGCAGTTCCCTTTTGGTGACCGGGGTTGATCAAACAAAGGCGATCACGTATCTGGCGCAAACTCAGGCCGCTAGTGGTGGTTTGCCAGCAAATCCTGGAGCAGAGCCCGATTTGTTAGCGACAGCGCAAGCTATTCTGCTTTTATCCGAGCAGTCGTATCTGACGTTACCGAAGTTACCAGGGAAACAACCGCGTGCTGAACCCTCCCAATCGCCATCAACTGAATCTGAACCACCGCAGCCAACCCCGCCGAACGAGTTGGTTCCGTTAACCGAAGATCAGGGTGTGCCGACTTGGGTGGCTCCTGCTGTTGCAGCGGGCGTGATTGTAGTGGCAGTTGCGGCATTGGTCGTCGTCAGGCGAAAGAAATAGCCTGGAGTTGGTTGCGGCACGCGTTTTATCAGCACTGTTCTGGCGTGAACCCCCTCGCGTTTTTGCGATATGCATGGCATTTTCGCCAGCATTCCCACTAGGCTGGGTGGTGTTTAGTACAGGCTTTTTCACCTGGCTTGCTATAGACCGGTGCGAAAATGAGGAGAAACTATGACGTACGTTTTACCAGAACTCAAATACGATTATTCAAAGTTGGAGCCTTTCATTTCGGGGCAAATCTTAGAGTTGCATCACAGCAAACACCATGCGGGGTACGTTAGCGGTGCAAACACTGCCTTAGATAAGCTCGCTGAAGCTCGTGCCAACCTCGACTTCGGGAATCTCCCAAAGTTAGAAAAAGACCTTGCTTTCCATCTCGGCGGGCATATCAATCACAGCATTTTTTGGGAAAACATGGCACCTGACGCTGGCGGCGAGCCCGAAGGCGAGATAGCGGCGGCGTTGGAGGAGTTCTTCGGTACCTATGAGGGGTTCAAAGCACAGTTTTCTGCTAGTGCAAACAGCATTCAGGGCTCTGGCTGGTCACTGCTGGCCTGGGATTCGTTCGGACAACGGCTCCACATCAACCAGGTCTATGATCATCAAGCCAACTTGCCCGCGGGACAGTGTCCGCTCCTGTTCTTAGACATGTGGGAACATGCTTTCTATTTGCAGTACAAGAACGTCAAGGGCGATTTTGTTGACGCCTGGTGGAATGTTGTCAACTGGGCGGACGTTGCGGAACGCTTTGCGAAGGCTCGAGTCGCGTAACTTTGCCGCCCTTCTGGCTGGGTGCGGATTTGGCACAGGCGACATGACGGCACCTTCGGGCTAATGCACAAAACCGCTGGGATCGAACCCTAGGTTACTGCGACACCACTGGTCAAAAACTAAGCAAATGCTAAGAAAAGTTGAGTATTCTCTCAGGATTTGGCATGATAGTAGGTCGGAAAGATTTGTAGGGGAGTATTTTGCGAAGAACTAGAGTCGTAGCGTCGTGCATTCTTGCGTTGGCTG